>JBNMJJ010000398.1:0-2011 GCA_050873745.1 Lachnospiraceae bacterium
GGTAATCGATAAGAAGATTACTTTTGCGGATTTGAGGGCACACTGGCTGAATTTGCAAAAGAATTGTTTGGCGAAGAGACGAAGGTAAAATTCAGACCCCATCATTTTAACTTTACGGAACCCAGTGCGGAAATGGATGTAAGCTGCTTTAAATGTGGCGGAAAGGGCTGCCGCTTCTGTAAAGGCTCAGGCTGGATTGAAATTCTGGGCTGTGGAATGGTACATCCCAACGTACTTCGTATGAGTAATATCGACCCCGATAAATATACCGGCTTCGCCTTCGGTATGGGATTGGAGCGTATCGCCCTGTTGAAATACGAAATTGACGATATGCGTCTCTTATACGAAAACGACATCAGATTTCTTCGCCAGTTTTGATGTGTAAGCCAGAACAGCAGAAATAGAATAAAGCAGTTCGTGCAAGCTATCCTCCATGATGCCGCTAAAGCGGCATCTCTAATCGGCAGGGAGAATGCCCATTTTGGGCATTCTCCGGCGTGAGACTCAGAAGTTCTTTGCGAAACGCCCTCTGGCGTGAGCAATTAGAACTTCTTCTCACGCTAGCTTGCTAAGAACTGATTTATCATATTTCTATTGGCTGGATACAGCCAAACGAGGAAAACCGAAGGTTTTTCGAGTCTGTTCTGCGGGACTTTGCAGAAGCCTTGTTCTGCAGATTTTGCAGAGAACTCGCTCTGCGAAGCCCTTGCAGAAGCTTTGTTCTTAAAAAATAATAAGGAGGATTAACATGAATACTGCGCTTTCATGGATTAAAGCATATGTACCGGATTTTGAAGTGGGGGACCAGGAATATACGGATGCCATGACCCTTTCCGGTACCAAGGTAGAAACCTTTGAACGTTTAGATAAAAACCTGGATAAAATCATCGTGGGACAGATTTTATCCATAGAAAAACATCCCGATGCGGATAAGCTCATCGTCTGCCAGGTGGATTTGGGAAAGGAAAAGCTCCAGATTGTCACCGGGGCTCCCAATGTGAAGGTGGGAGACAAGGTTCCTGTAGTGGTGGACGGCGGAAAAGTAGCAGGAGGCCATGATGGAGGACCTTTGCCGGAAAATGGAATTGTCATCAAAAACGGCAAGTTAAGGGGAGTGGATTCCTTCGGCATGATGTGTTCCATCGAAGAGCTGGGCTCCACCAGGGACTACTACCCGGAGGCGCCGGAAAACGGAATCTATATTTTTGAAGAGGATGTGGAAGTCGGAAGCGATGCCATTGAGGTTTTGGGGCTCAGAGATACCGTATTTGAATATGAGATAACCTCCAATCGTGTGGACTGTTACAGCGTATTGGGGATTGCCAGAGAAGCGGCAGCCACCTTCAATAAGCCTTTTAAAGCCCCTGTGGTAGAGGTAAAGGAAAATAACGAAAAGGTGGAGGACTATATTGCGGTAGAAGTAGTGGATACCGACCTTTGCAGCCGTTACTGCGCCAGGGTGTGTACCAATATTAAAATCGGCCCTTCTCCCAGGTGGATGCAGAGACGCCTTGCAGCCAGCGGAATCCGCCCTATTAACAATCTGGTGGACATTACCAACTATGTAATGGAAGAGTATGGCCAGCCCATGCACGCCTTCGATTTGGACACCATTGCCGGAAAGAAGATTGTGGTAAAACGGGCAAAGGATGGAGAAGAGTTCCAGACCCTGGACGGCCAGGTGCGTAAGCTGGATTCTCAGATGCTGATGATTTGCGACGGTGAGAAGGAAATCGGCATTGCCGGTATCATGGGAGGGGAAAACTCCAAAATTACGGATGAAGTAAAAACCGTCCTTTTTGAAGCGGCTACCTTCAATGGGGCAAATATCCGTAAATCTGCCAAGAGGCTGGGCCTTAGAACGGATGCCTCGGGTAAATTTGAAAAAGGCCTGGACCCCCGAAACGCCGAAGCGGCCATAAACAGAGCCTGCCAGTTGATTCATCAACTGGGCTGCGGTGAAGTGGTAAGCGGCATTGTGGACGTATGTGAACCGTTAAAGGAATTAAAC
>JBNMJJ010000399.1:0-2001 GCA_050873745.1 Lachnospiraceae bacterium
AATTATCTGCTGCCGGATTTTCAGGCTGAGGGAGAAAGCCGTATTCTTTATTTATGGGACCAAAATCTTTCCCCGGATGAAGAAAGAGGGTATCGTTCTCCGGCGGGATTTAGGGTGGGGACGGAATTTACCAAGGCGCAGATAGATGAAGCCATCAGAGCGGCTGCTGAAACCGGGAACAGGCAGGAGGCTTTGCGGCTTGTACCTCAGCAGGATACCAGCGGACACGGCACCGGTGTGGCGGCGGTGGCAGCCTCCTCCAATGCAGATCTTCTTCTTCGGGGCGTGGCTCCTGGCTGTGACCTGCTGGTGATAAAGCTGGGAACCACCCCGGAAAATAATTTTCCCGGAACCACGCAGTTAATGCGGGGAATTACTTATGCTCTTCAAAAGGCTTTGGAGTTGAACAGGGCCCTGGTGATTAATTTGAGCTACGGAAACAGCTATGGCTCCCATGACGGAACCTCCCTTTTGGAGAGATTTTTGGATAATGCGGCGGGAGTGGGGCGAACCGTTATCTGTGTGGGCTGCGGAAACGAAGGAGCCGGAGGCGGTCATACGGAAGGGAATGTGAAAAACGTAAGCAATGTGGAGCTGGCGGTGGCCGAGAGGGAGCTAACCCTGAATGTCCAGTTGTGGAAAGCCTATGAGGACCGCTTTGGGGTGAGCTTAAAAGCACCGGGAGGAGAGCGGTATGATGTGCTTTTGGAAGGAAGGCCGGGGCGGCAGGAGGTGATTATGGGGCGGACAAAAATACTGATTTATGTGGGGATGCCTACGCCTTACAGCAGCTTACAGGAGCTGTTTTTTGTTTTTCTGCCTCTGGATACCTATGTGGATTCGGGAGTCTGGAGCTGGCAGTTTAAACCGGAAAAAATTGTCAGCGGGACCTTTCAGATGTATCTGCCTGCGGCCAGTCAAAGAAATGCAGGAACCCGTTTTTACCAGCCGGCTCCCAATCTGACCCTGACCATACCCTCCACATCCCAGAGGGTGATTTCCGTAGCCGCCTATAATGACACCTTAAATGCGTATGCTGATTTTTCAGGAAGGGGGCTGCCGGACAGCGGGAAGATTTATCTGGACAGTGAGGGCGGCAAGCCGGATTTAGCGGCTCCCGGGGTGGCTCTTTTGGCTGCCCGGGCCGGAGGGGGAACGGACAGCTACACCGGCACTTCCTTTGCCACGCCTATGGTTTCCGGGGCGGCGGCCCTGTTGATGGAGTGGGGAATCGTCCAGGGGAATGACCCCTATTTATACGGCGAAAAAGTGAAGGCTTTTTTAAGAAAAGGGGCCAGACCGGTGAGGGGGGAGGAGAGCTATCCGAATAACCGGGTGGGTTGGGGAGCGCTGTGTGTACAAGCGAGCCTGCCGGGGTAATAGTTTCTCCATTTTTATGATAACCAAGGGGAATTTCCGTTCTTTTATAGAACAAGTTGTTTGCGTGTGGGTTACTTGTTTTGAATGGTTGCTTATGATAAAATGAAGAAGTAAAAGGAGCGTGATACCATGCAAGAAATTCAAAAGATTTTAGATAGTTATACAGAAGAAATAAAGAGAATTTATGGACAGCATCTTCGTAAAATTCTTTTGTACGGTTCTTATGCCAGAGGTGAAGAAACAAGAGGTTCTGATATTGATATTATGATTTTGGTTGATTTAGATGAGTTTTCCATTAAGAGTTATGTGGATTCACTAAATGAAGTGACCTTCGATATGAATCTGGATAACGATATTATGTTAATGCCTATTGTGAAGAATGAGAAACATTTTGAAAAGTGGATGTCCTTTTATCCATTTTATCGAAATGTAAATCAGGAAGGAGTTGCTTTGTATGCATCATGAAGATATAGGCGGATTAGAGGAGCTTGCTTTTAGACGTGTAGAAGTAGCAAAGTATTTGGCGGGAAAAATCAGTAAAGAGGATTTGGACTGCATTTTTAGAAAGTATGGTATTGCGTGATAAAAAGAATGATATTAATCATTCATGCGTGATACATC
>JBNMJJ010000400.1:0-1988 GCA_050873745.1 Lachnospiraceae bacterium
AGACGTTTAACGTGACGCTGCTTTAATTCCGCCTTCAAATGGTCTACCACTTCCTCCAAAAGCTCTACCTGAACCGCCTTGGTCTCGTCTTCATCCTTAAATACCTTAAAGGCCAAATCTACCGTGTCCTTAATAGCCTGAGTATAGACCTCCAGCTCCTCCACTGCTTTTTTGGAAAAGGAAAGTCCTTTGACGTACATCTCCTCTGCCGCTTTTTTTACGGAAACAGCATGGTCGGAAATCCGTTCCAAATCACTGAGACAATGGAGGATGATGGACAGGGTATGGTTGTCCTTTTCCGCCATCTGCTTCTGCCCCAGCTTAACCAGATAGGTTCCAAGCTGGTCCTCATAATGGTCAATCTCATTTTCCAGAAAAACCACTTTTTCCGCCTTCTTTTCATCGTATTTATCCACCAGCTCAATGGCAGTAAACAGAGCCTCTTTGGTCAAATCCGCCATGTGCTCGGAAACCTGGCGGCACTGCTGTACTGCAAAACCGGGAGTGTCCAAAAAGCGGACATCCAAAAGCTTGAAATCCTTTTCCCCTTCGGAAAGGCTTTCCGTTTCCTGTGCATCGTCGGGCATGGTAAGGCAGGCCAGTCTCTCCAATACTTTGGAAAAAGGAAGCAGGGCAAGAGTAGCACAGATATTAAATACACTGTGTACCACAGCGATTCCCGCCGCCGTAGCCGAATCCTCCAAAAAAGCAAAGTGAACAAGGCCGTTGACGGTGTAGAAAACTACCATAAACAACACGGTTCCAATGATATTGAAATACAGATGTACCAGAGCTGCCCTTTTTGCGTTCTTACTTGCACCGATACTGGACAGCATAGCCGTTACACAGGTACCGATATTCTGTCCCATAATGATAGGAATTGCCGTACCAAAGGTCACCGAACCGGTTACGCAAAGGGCCTGCAGAATACCTACCGAAGCCGATGAACTCTGAATCACCGCCGTAAGAATCAGTCCCGCCAGCATACCCAGAATCGGCTGGCTGAAGGCAGTCAGAATACCCGTAAATTCCGGCACATCCGCCAGCGGTTTAACGGCGCTGCTCATGGTATCCATGCCAAACATTAAAATGGCGAAGCCTACCATAATCATACCAATGTTGTGTTTGCTTTCTTTTTTGGAAAACAGCAAAAAGCCCACACCGATAATCGCTAATACAGGCGAAAATGATGTTGGCTTTAATAGCTGTATGAAAAAATTACCGCTTTCAATCCCGGTTAAGCTTAAAATCCAGGATGTAATGGTGGTACCCACGTTGGCACCCATAATAATTCCGATGGTCTGGGACAGCTTCATCACCCCGGAGTTGACGAAACCGACTACCATTACCGTAGTAGCTGAGGAGGACTGAATGATTGCCGTCACTGCCGCTCCCAGTAAAACCGCTTTGATGGGATTGGAGGTCAGCTTTTCCAGAATCTTTTCCAATCGGCCGCCGCTGGCCTTGGACAACCCATCTCCCATCAGGCTCATGCCGTATAAAAACAGGGCAAGACCACCAATCATTGTCAGTACACCGAATAAATCCATATAAACCTCCTGTCCGCATGGCTGCGGACTTCATCCTCAATGATAGAAAATCCAATTTTCTTCAAGTTTATATTAAACGATAACTGTAAAAAATAAAAGGTGGTAATGTAAAATTTGCGTAAATTTTTTGACATTTCGAATAACGAAAAAATTCCGGCAAGGGGCGCATGGACAAACTTGCCTGTATGTACACATGCTGCCTGCCGGAATCTTTCTATTGGATTAAGTCTTTAAAATCTGATTAAGCGTCTAAAACACCGGTTTCCAGTTTTTCTCGCTCCTACCCTGCAGGATTAGCCACCTTGGCCTTCCATCTGCTGTACCAATACACCATTTCGTATAATTCAAACAAAAAAATCGGCGGAATAAAGAAGGCCATAATAGCAGAAAGGGAAATGCCAACAGGCCATAATTCATTCCAGGCATACAGGGCAAACC
>JBNMJJ010000401.1:0-1969 GCA_050873745.1 Lachnospiraceae bacterium
AGCAGGTGTTATACCAGGAGAAAAAAGTGAAAAATTCCGTCGGATGAAAAGAAGCAGGGTGGAAACGGGGGCAGAGCTGTTTTCAGGGCTGGCAAAAGAAAACGGGACGGTCGACACCCGGAAATTTCAATTCATGCAGGAGGAAAATAAGGAATACATTCCTCTCTATTTGACCCTTATCGAGAAATTGATGGAGGAGGAAACATACAAGGGGATTTACAGCTATAATCTGATTTATGTTAATCGGGACAAAACCCCGGAGCTGGTGGTAAATAAGTACCTGGACGGCAGCAATACCATCAGTATGTATACCTGTATGGACAAGGAGCTGACGGAGATTTTGGCGGACTGGCCCAATGGCGTGTACTGGGCCAACCACTATATTCCTTATGAAAACATTGTCCGCTGTGTGGAGTATAAGAATCAGCTTTTGGACATTTATACGAAATACTATCGGCTGGACGATGAGGGAAAGATGAAGCTGGATTACACTCTTTTGAAAAAATACGAGCTGGCAAAGGATGAGGATATTCGCTATAACTGGGAGTTTTTTTCCACCTATGAGGAGGATGCAGTCTCCTGGCGGTATTTTTCAAAGGGAGAAAGGATTTCCCATGAAGAGTATGTTGACGGGCTTATGGAAGGAGCTTATGAGCCGGTTGTGGGAAGCTACTCCGGGCAGGAAATGAAGGAACTGCTGTTTTTCAGGCTGTTGGAACAGGAGAGAATGAAAATAGACCAGTCTGTTTTGCCCAAATAGTTCTCAAATAACTCTATGGAAAAAGGGCGAGGCGGCCGATACATATAATAAGTAAAAAGTGAGAACAAAAGAAGAGAGGTAGAGCAAGATGAATGTATCCGGAAACGTTACTTTTTATATGGGCGACAGGACCAATATCCAGAATGAGGCTGAAAATATCAAAGCGGAAGAGGTAAGGAACAAACGGCTGGAAAAGGGGTCTTTATTTATCGGAGACATGAATAAGGATTTGTTTTCCAATGAGATTTTGGAAAAGAAGAAAGAAGCCCGGAAAAAGGCTATGAAGGTGGTCGGGGATGCCTGGGAAAGTGACCGTCAGATTGATAATGATTTGCAGGAAAGAAGGGATTTAATCAGTGCCCTGGACCAGGAAAACAAGGAGGCTCAGTCCCAGATTAATGAGTTGAACCAGAGACAGGAAGAGCTGATGCAAAAATTCGGCATTACAGAGGACAGTCAGGAGCAGAAGGATTTGGAGCTGCTTCGGCGTGAAAAGCAGATGCTTACCGGAGAAGGAGAGAGCCTGTCCAGGGAAGAGCTTAAGTATGTGTGGAAGCTTAAGGCGGAGGGGCTTACCGAGTATCAGCAGCGTCAGCTTGCTCTGGACGGTGAAAAGGACCATTTTCAAACCATTATTGATAAAAACAACCAGACTATAGTGGAGGAGAATGCGATTATCCGGGGAATCCGGCTGGAACGTCTGAAGCATCATACCATGGTGGATGCTCAGAAGCAGGCGGATGATATTCTGGATGCGGCCAGTAAAGAGGTTATCGGCATACTTATGGAAGAGGCAAAGGAGCATGTGGATAAGGAGAGCGAAGAGAACCAGGAAAAGGCCGAGGCTCTGGAAGAGAAGAAGGAAGAGATGAACGAATTTATCGAATCCCAGCAGGAAAAGAGGGAGGAAACCGAGGAAATTCTGGAAGAGGTGCCTGTGGAGGAAATCCTGAGTATGAGCCAGTTGAAGGATGAGGTAAAACAGGAGGTTAAGAAAATCGTCAGTGAGATGAAGCTGGTGGCGGAGGATATTAAAGGAGCTATGGTGGATAAGAGCCTGTAATGTGCTGGGCTTTACTGGATGATGGGGAGAGGAATGTGTTGTATTCCCCTCCCCTGATTTTTGTTATGTAATTGTTGAAAAAAATAACACAAAAATAGAACGGTGTAACAGAATGATTATTCTGTTACACCGTTTATGCTTTTTAT
>JBNMJJ010000402.1:0-1955 GCA_050873745.1 Lachnospiraceae bacterium
CACATAATCACATTGGAAAAGCCGTAGGTTAAAAGCAGTCTGGTAATGGCTATTCCGGCGCTTCCGGCCCCGTTGATTACTACCTTGCAGTTTTCCTTAGCTTTGCCGACTACCTTTAATGCGTTGATGATTCCGGCCAGAACGACGATGGCAGTGCCATGCTGGTCGTCATGAAAAACAGGAATGTCCAGAATGGCCTTTAAGCGTTCTTCGATTTCAAAGCAGCGGGGAGCGCTGATGTCCTCCAGATTGATTCCGCCGAAGCCGGGAGCCAGATAGGTTATGGTTTTGATGATTTCTTCTGTATCCTGAGTGTCCAGACAAATGGGTACTGCATTCACGTTGCCGAATTCCTTGAAGAGAACGGCCTTGCCTTCCATTACCGGCATGGCGGCGTAGGGGCCGATATTCCCCAGGCCCAGTACGGCGCTGCCGTCGCTGATTACGGCTACGGTATTGGCTTTCATGGTGTAGGTATAGGCAGCCTCTTTGTCCTGGGCAATTACCTTACAGGGCTCCGCTACACCGGGGGTATAAGCCAGAGCCAAATCTTCCCGGGTCCTTACCCTGGCCTTGGAAAGGGTTTCCAGCTTTCCCTGCCACTCTTTATGAAGCTGCAATGCTTTTTCATTGGTCGTCATGCTCATCTTGGATACCTCTTTTCTAGTGATTTAATCAGTGCTTCCTTAAATATTTACATCATATCTTAATTATTTTTTCTAATCAAGCCCTTTCTATTTTGAAAAAGATAGTGTATAATGCAAACAGAAATCTAACAACCATTGTAACTGTCCGGTGCCTGTACAGTTACAAAACAATTCTATAATTGTAGAATACGCAGGATACATTTCGTATCAGAATCCCCAGATTTTTACTTCAACAGGTGAATATGGAAAGAGATGAATTAAGGAGAAGAAAATGAGAGAAAAATATGAATCCCTGGCTTTGACCGACTTGAAAGCAATCGCAAAATCCAGAGGTATACGAGGAACCTCTGTCATGAAAAAGGCTGAGGTAGTGGAAGCCATGCTGGCGCTGGATGAGGAGGAAAAGAAGAGAACAGCCGACGAGGATACAGGAAAAAGAGCGGCTGCAGCCTTCCCGTTCAGAAGAGGGCAGGAGAATGAGGAAGAGCGGGTAAAAAAAGAGGGAGAGGAAGAGGACAGGCGCAAACGTCCGGGAGATGAAAGGTTTCCTAACGAGCTGGACAGTGGAATTACCGCCAGCGGTATTCTGGAGGTTATGCCCGACGGCTTCGGTTTCATCCGCTGTGCCAATTATCTTCCCGGAGAAAACGATGTTTATGTGGCTCCCAGCCAGATTCGCCGTTTCAATATGAAGACCGGGGACATCGTAACCGGCAATACCAGAATTAAGACCCAGAGTGAGAAGTTCAGCGCACTTTTATATGTAACGAATATCAATGGATTTTTGCCCGATGTTGCAGCAAAACGCTGTAATTTTGAGGATATGACCCCTATTTTTCCCAATCAGCGTATGCGCCTGGAGACCTCCGGCTCCTCCGTTGCCATGAGGATTATGGATTTGATGAGCCCTGTGGGAAAGGGACAGAGAGGGATGATTGTTTCCCCTCCCAAGGCAGGAAAAACTACCTTATTAAAAGAAGTGGCAAAGTCGATAAAACGGAACAATCCGGAGACCCATCTGATTATTCTGCTGATTGATGAGCGGCCTGAGGAGGTTACCGACATCAAGGAGGCTATTGAGGGGCCCAATGTGGAGGTAATCTACTCTACCTTTGATGAATTGCCGGACCACCATAAGCGGGTGGCGGAGATGGTGATGGAAAGAGCCAAGAGGCTGGTGGAGCATAAGAAGGACGTCATGATTCTTCTGGACAGCATCACCAGACTGGCGCGGGCATACAATCTGACGGTCCCACCTTCAGGACGTACTCTTTCCGGAGGTTTGGACCCGGCAGCTCTCCATATGCC
>JBNMJJ010000403.1:0-1928 GCA_050873745.1 Lachnospiraceae bacterium
CCCCAAATCTCCCTTTGTTACCAGCGGTATTCGTCTGGGTACACCGGCAGTTACCTCCCGGGGCATGAAGGCGGAGGATATGGAACGTATTGCGGAGGCTGTTTCACTGCTGATTAAGGGCGGAGAGGCTAAGATTGATGATGCCAAAAAGATTGTGGGCGAGCTTACGGCAAAATATCCATTAGGATAAGAAAAGAATATTGGTTGAAAAAGGGGTTCATCGGATTGGCTGGTGGACTTCTTTTTTTAAATTATCTATCTGATTGTATTTTAATTGTGTGACGCAGTTGTCAGGAACGGGAATCATGTTATTGATATTTAAGACGGCATAGAGGAAACCGGTGGATTCATCCTGAAGTTTGTGGAAATCCAGACCATTAGACATCTTCCGGTGCTTTGGTTTTGCGGAAGAAATGGGGACGTAATAATGAAAAGCTCCTATCGTAAGAAGAATTCCTACATGGAGTTTGAGACGATTTCGATATTCCACATACCCTATGCGTGAATCAAATTGGGTGAGGTATTTTATGTATTTTTTATCAACAACGTACCAATCCATAAAGCCTCCAAATAAGTAAAAAAAGCGGGTGGATTACTCCCACCCACTTACTGTTAATCGATTGTTTTAATTGGACAATCTAACCGCTTTTAAACGAGCATTTTAACTGGATGCTCTAACCGCTTCACAGATATTCCTATCTGTATTCTTATTATATGCAATATGGAGGGAAAAATCAATGCCTTAATTTCTTGAATTTTATCTCCACAAATTGTATCAGTAAAAATACAACATTTTTCTTGTCGGGGAAGGCAGGATGTGGTAGAATATCTCTCAATGGCAAACAAATGTATGCTGTAGAAAAACAGATGAAAGAAGAAACCGATGAAGAAAACAACAAATTACTTTGTGGTTAAGGAGAAGGCTGTTCCTGAGGTGCTGTTGAAGGTTCTGGAAGCCAAGAAGCTGGTGGAAACCAGGAAGGTGCCTACCGTACAGGATGCGGTGGAACAGGTGGGAATCAGCCGCAGCTCTTTTTACAAATACAAAGATGATATTTTCCGTTTTCATGATAATTCCCAGGGCACCACGCTGACGATGACCTTTAATATTGACGATGAACCGGGTGTTTTATCTGAAGTATTAAAGAGTATAGCTGATTTCGGCGCCAATATTCTGACCATCCATCAGAGTATCCCTATCAATGGAATTGCGGCCCTGAGCATAAGCATCCAGGTGCTGCAGACTACCGGGGATATTTCCGGTATGCTGGAGAAGCTGGAAGCCCAGCGGGGAGTACATCAGGTGAAACTTTTGGCAAAGGAATAAGCATAGGCAGACAAAAAGCTGCAAAGCATTAAAGCTGTGGTGCATCAAAGCTGCAAAGCTGCTTAATAAAGAAAGTGAGGACGATTATGGTACAGGTAGCGGTATTGGGCTACGGCACCGTGGGAAGCGGTGTTGTGGAGGTTTTGGAGAAAAACAAAGAGAAGATTAATCTTCGGGCAAAGGCGGAATTAGAGGTAAAATATATACTGGATTTGCGGGATTTTCCCGGTGACCCTTACGAGTCCAAGGTGGTTCATGATGTGGAAGTGATTTTGAATGACCCCAATGTGAAGATAGTTTGCGAGACTATGGGCGGTATTGAACCGGCCTATACTTTTTCCAAAAGAGCATTGTGCAGCGGAAAAAGCGTGTGTACCTCTAATAAAGAACTGGTGGCGGCTCATGGACCGGAGTTGTTAAGGCTGGCAAAGGATAATAACTGCAATTACCTGTTTGAGGCCAGTGTGGGAGGCGGTATTCCCATTATCCGTCCCATGAACTACTCCCTGACGGCTGAGGAAATCGACTCTATTATCGGTATTTTGAACGGCACTACCAATTATATCTTGACGAAAATGGACAAGGATGGAGCGAATTTTGC
>JBNMJJ010000404.1:0-1919 GCA_050873745.1 Lachnospiraceae bacterium
GAAATACGAGGCATCCCACAATCAAGTTAAAGGCACGAAGGTACCTCCTGTCCTTTCTGTCCTTATCTTTTTCTTCCAGTTCTAAACGTTTTGCAGATAATTGATAATCTGTAACACTGGGTATCAAACTCGGCATAGGCTCATCAACTTCCTGCCTCGGAATATAATCCTCCATCTGTTCTTCCAGCCAATCTTTATTAGTTGAATCAGGCAATGGCTATCTCCTCCTCCCGGATGTCATCATTAGAAAGACATGTCTCATTCTTGCGGACTGCTTTATACCATGCACTTTCAGGACGATGCGTTAATGTCGATAGATATATTCCGTTAAACTTCTTGCCTTCTTTCCAAACGTTATTAATGATTTGTTTGAATACAGGGGAACTATCTTCATCAACCGTGTAAACCGTTTTTCCATCATCTTCAGTTGCATATTTTTTTATTGAGTTTGAACCATAGCTTTTAAATACCTGATATACACTAGGCAAAACTGGGCCGTACCTCCATGCTTCAAACCTTTCCTCAAACAATCCCTTATTGGTTTCTTTTAAATAATCTCTGTATACAAAATAAATGAGCTTTTGGAGTTTCATCGGAGTAATGTCAATATTTTCTGCAAATGCCCTTGATAAAATACTATTTCCTACATTTAAAGCAGTTATCATACAATTCCCCTCCTTTGTTATTATAGTATCATTTTGGATATTTTGTGTCAAATTTATGCTACTAATATATAAAATTTCTTATACTTTTGACAAATAATCAACAAAAATTTGTTATTCTTAACCAGCCAGTCCATTACTGGGTAATTTTCCTCTACGAAAGAAGGCGGTATGCCATGAGTACAGAGAAAGAATCAATTACCATACTTGAAGTTGCCATGTTAAATACAACGATTCTGATTCGTAAAAATGGCAAAAACAGGATAAAATATAACCACCTTCACCGACAAAGCGGACAACTATCTTTTAGCAACTATTCACCGAAGCCGATGACACGCCTTCACCTTCCCACTATCCTGCTAATATATTATAACTGATTCTTTCCTGTTCTGCAAGTTATAAAAGTTATAAAACAAAAATAATTTAGAAGGGTGCCCGGCAATTCCTCCCTTCATCCACATTCCCAAAAAGCTGAAAGCCTCCCTAACTCAAAGAGGTTTTCGGCCTTTTTCTCTTAATCAGCAAAAAGCAGGTTCCCTGCATCAGAATCGTCAAAATCCAGGAAACGGGATAGGAAATATAGAGACTGGTAAGGGTTCTGTCCATGGGAAAAACAACGTATACCCAAAACACTTTGAACAGACACACACCGGTCAGAGTGACCAGCATGGTAGAAACCGAATGCCCCATCCCTCTTAAGCATCCGGGAATCACGTCCATAATCCCCAATAAGCCATAGGGGATGCAAACAATCGCCATCTTTTCCAAACCGTATTGAATCACCGGAAGCTCCGTTGAGTAAAGCCTGAGCAGCGTTTCTCCCATAAAATACATTCCGCTTCCCAGAACCGTTCCCAGTACCAGCACTATGCTCATACACTCCACTAAAGTTTTGTCCACACGCTGGTAATTTCCCACACCCATATTCCGGCTGGTAAAACTCAAACAAGCCTGGGTAAAGGCATTGACCGTAACGTATAAAAAACCGTCCAGATTTCCCGCAGCAGTGAAGCCTGCCATCGCCAGGGAACCAAAAGAGTTTACCGAAGACTGTGATAATGCATTGGAAAAATTAATTACAGTACTTTGGATTCCCGCCGGGATTCCGACCTGACATATCGGTTTCAGATATTTCATTTCAATCTTCAATTTTGAAAGTTGTAACTGATAACTGCTTTTTGTTCTGCACAGACAGCCGACCACCAGCACACAGGAAATAAGCTGTGAAGTTACCGTTGCAATTGCAACTCCTGCTAC
>JBNMJJ010000405.1:0-1915 GCA_050873745.1 Lachnospiraceae bacterium
AAAATATCAAGAACGAAAATGGAACATTCATAGCCAGAAAAAGAGGCGAAAAATGTCCTTATTGTAGTTGCGAATTGGCTGATATTCTTGTATTAGATGGCAGAGATGAACGATTTGCATTCTTGGGACTTGATGGAATCATTACTGCGAGCTGTTGTCCAAATTGTGTTACACTATCAGAGGGAATTTCAAGCAGATTTACCCTTGATGGAAAAAGTGAGATTTTAGAGTACAACGGCATAGATGAGAACTATTACAGTGATGAGTATTTGAATGCTATGGTGGAAAATAAGCTTGTAATTTCTGAAAAAGAAAGACCCCTATTTTATGGAGCATTCAATGATGATGTCAATACTATTGGAGGATTTGCAAACTGGGTACAGGATTGGGAATATAGAGAATGTCCTGAGTGTAGAAAGAAAATGAAGTACCTTGCTCAAATTCACTGGGATACCATTGAGGAATGTGCAGAAGGAACGCTTTTTATAGAAATCTGTCCTGATTGCAAAATTATTACCATGTTCCATCAGCAGACTTAATTATAATAACTAAATACGGAAAATCAGACTGTTGACACACATCGTCATGTGCAAAAGCCGGTGGTCTTTTTTTATACCCATTTTCAAAAAGGAGGTTAAACAGAATGGAAAACCGAAAATGAAAGCGTACTGCGTGGAGAGGTAAATGGCAGAACCTGTTCAGTGAACAGGTAAAAGTTGAAAGGCTATGGGGAAAAGAGTATACTTATCCTATACTGAAACATAATAATCAGTCTGCAAAAGGAGGGGGATTATGGAAAAGAATACTCATCTTATTAATATATATCTTAAAATTCACCATAAGAAGCCGCTGACCATAGACGACTTACGTTATTTGGCAGAGTATGCTCCGGAATGTTTTGAGAAAACCTGCAAAAACGTTGTCTATAATATTCCGGAAGCGAAACCAATCATGGAGCCTCATCCGAAGGTGGAACCGGCAAAGAAAAAGTCATCCGGGGATGAAGCGAAGCCGGAACCTTTTGGACAGCAGAAAATAGAGAGGATTCTGGAGAATTTAAAACGTTTGGAAATTAATGATTTTCCGGTTGCAGACATTGATGCGGATAAGGTAAAGGGCCTGCTGGGCAATTTATACATGGAGCTGTTGTTTCCCCATAATGATAAGGATACCTTTATGAGTGTGGCAAACAGCGGGATTACCTCTACTTTTGATACAAAGGCATAGGAAGGCCTGTTCTCAATAAAAAACGCTTCAAACCGGAGGAAAAAATGAGCAGAATCAAAGTGATATTATGGGATATTGACGGAACCCTTTTGAATTTTAAAGAGGCGGAGAAATACGCTATCCAAAAATGCTTTGCCGTTAAGAATCGATTATGAAATTGACGACCTGGGACAGGTGACGGATATTTTGTGATTGAGAAAAAGGGAAGCTGCCCGGCCTTCTGTGGCTTTCAGGGGATAAAGAAGAATATGAAGCAAACAGGAACTCCAACTGCCACAGAAAAACTTAAAAATGTACATATCCTTTGATAAAAAGAACATGTACCGCCGGGGCTGGCCGACTTATAATGAACACGTTGATGTGACAAATGAAAAAGCGGCAGGAGGACAATATGGGAATTAAGTATTCAGACGTTAACTTTAACAGATTGATTGAGGACCTTACAGGATGCTGCCTGGGCGAAGGTGCATGTGGAAGCTGTGACAAGCCCGCATGTATCGTTGGCTATGCACAGAATTGTGCTATCGGCTGTATGAAGGACAAAGTTTCCTATGTGATGGGAGGAGAGGCTAATATTCCTTTCACCGACTTTAAGATTTATCAGGAAGAGGATTTTGCCAAAGGAATTGCTCATACTCTGAAGATGTGCCGTTCCTGTGAACAGGAGCATTATGGACAATGTATTATC
>JBNMJJ010000406.1:0-1913 GCA_050873745.1 Lachnospiraceae bacterium
CCATGCTCTCCATATATACTTTTCAAACGTTGATGTACATTAATCAGCCCCACACCCTTGCCTTCTCCGGTCCGAAGGCTTTCAAGAACCCTGTCTGGGATGCCGGGGCCGTGGTCCGTAACGGAAATTACGGCCGTATCCTGTTCTTTTTTGGCGCTGATTTTGACGTATCGGTTGCCCTTCTTATCGATTCCGTAGCGAACCGCATTTTCTACCAGAGGCTGGAGGATAAAGGAGGGGACCATGCAATTTAAATCCTCGTCCACATCCAGCTCCACGATGAGTTTTTCCTCAAAACGGGCCTGTTCCAGCTTAAGGTAGCTGGCCACATGGTACAGCTCCGTGGGAAAGTTCAGCATATACTGCTCGTTTTCCAGGGTCTGCCGGTAGTAGGAAGACAGGGTAAGGATAAGCTCTCTGGCCCTGTCGGGATTCTCCCGGCATATGTAAGAAATGGTGTTTAACGCATTATACAGAAAATGCGGATTCACCTGGGACTGGAGCGCTTTAAATTCCGCCTTGCGCCTGAGCTTCTTTTGATAGTCCAAGTTAGAGAGTTCTAACTGAGTGGAGAAAAGCCGGGCCAGTTCGGAGGCAAAAATCAGGTTGGACCGGGACATTTGCCAGCGTTTTTTCACTACCATAATCAGACTGCCAGTGGCCTGTTCCATTTCAATCAGAGGAGCGGCAACGATAACGTTGTTTTTCAGACCCCGGTATAACGGGTCTGACTTGGGAGCGTAGGAAAAGGTGGTGGGTTTCTTATCATAAATCGAGTTCAGGATGGGGGTTAAAATAAGCGGCTCCTTCAGAATGGAGTAGCGTTCTTCCCCCATCATGGCCAGAATCTTTTCTCTGTCGGTAATGGCCACCGCAGCGCAGGTGGTGGAAGAGAAAATGATTCTGGCCGTTTCCTCCATATGGGCGACACTGTGCAGGCCCTTACGAAGATGGGGAAGGCTCTTTTCGGCGATTTCCAGGGCAATCCGCATTTTTTCCCCGAAGAGGCTTTCCTCCTCCTTAAAAATCTGGTTAAACACTCCGATGAAGATGACCATTCCCAGGGAGTTCATGATAATCATAGGAAAAGCAATCAGCTTCACCAGCTCCAGGGCGGCCCAAAAGGGGCGGGCAATGAGCAGAATGATAAGCATCTGCCCTACCTCTGCCAGGGCCGTAATGAGAAATATGCCGGCGCCGTCAATTTTCCCTGCCCGGAAACGCCTGGAGAAGAGAACCCCGATGATTCCTTCAACAAGGGTTGATATTGCACAGCTAAGGGCAGTAAAGCCGCCAATATCGAAAAAATAGCGGTGGAGGCCGCCAATCAGGGCGGTTCCGATTCCCACATAGGGGCCTCCCAGAAGCCCCGCTGCCAGAACGCCGATAACCCGGGTATTGATGATGGCTCCCTGAGCCCGGACGCCTGTATAGGTGGATAAGATGCTGATAAGCCCGAAAATCAGGGACAGGGCCATACAGCTTTTGGCTGTGGGCCTGTCTTCCAGCAGCATGGCCTTTATCACAGGCAGTGTGGTCAGCGTAGTGGCGATGAGAACCAGAAGGCCAATATTCAGAAGAAGGTTAAAAAATATTGTGTCAGGCATGGCAGGTTACCGCACAGTCCGTCTTAAGCCTGCTTGTCGGAAACTGCTGCCGGTTCCTTGGGCGTTCCGTCGCAATTACGGTTCATCTGGCAGTAGTGGGGGCAGCCGCCGCATAATTTGCCGCCTACATTGGCGCCCCTTTTACGGGTGTCGTTTACCACCCAGAAGGCGCCTCCAATGATGGCAGCAACGACGATGAGAAGAATCCAGTCGGTGATTGACATAACGGACATAATAGATAAAAACATAAATACCTTCCTTTCCGCCAATTTCCAATTATTGGCTTATATATTAGTAATATTATGA
>JBNMJJ010000407.1:0-1911 GCA_050873745.1 Lachnospiraceae bacterium
ACTGATTGTTATCTCTGGTTTTTCAGGGGCTGGAAAAGGAACACTAATGAAACGGCTGGTAGGGGACTACTCAAACTATGCTCTGTCGGTATCCATGACCACCAGGGCGCCCCGGGAGGGAGAAGTGGAAGGAAAAGAGTATTTTTTTGCCACCAGAGACCAGTTTGAAGAAAAAATCGGCCGGGAAGGTTTTATTGAATATGCCTCCTACTGCGGAAATTACTACGGTACTCCCAGAGACTATGTGGAGGCCAAACTGGAAGCCGGGAAGGACGTTATTCTGGAAATTGAGATTCAGGGAGCCATGAAGGTCAGGGAAAAATTTCCTGATGCCCTCCTCCTTTTTGTAATGCCCCCCAGTGCAAAGGCTCTCTGGGAGCGCCTTGTGGGAAGAGGAACGGAAACCCGGGAGGTAATTGAAAAGCGGCTTGCCCGGGCCAGAGAAGAGGCGGTGGGAATCGAAGAGTATGATTATATCATCATCAACGATGAACTGGAAAAATGTGTGTCAGAATTGCACAGGCTTTTACAGGACAGCCACCGGGGACTGGTGGAGGAGTACAGGCCGAAGCATCATATAGAATTTATTGAAGAAATCAGAGAGCAGTTGCAGCAACTGGCGAAAGGAGAAAAATAATGTTACATCCATCTTATTCCGATTTAATTCAGGCGGTGAACAGTGATATGGAGCCTGGGGATGCCAATGCAATCACCAGCCGTTACTCTATCGTAATGGCTATTGCCAAGAGGGCCAGGCAGATTATCGCAGGAGATGAACCTATGGTATACTCTCCCATAGATAAGCCTCTTTCCATTGCAGTGGAAGAGCTGAATCAGGGACAGATTAAAATTTTAGGTGAAGAATAACAAAGGATAGGGAGTCCGGCGGCGGACTCTTTTTCACTGTATATATAGAAGAAAAAGGCTGCCGAAGCAGCAGAATGTGAGGAAGCAATGAATATACTGTTTGTTTCCCTGGGTTGTGATAAGAACCTGGTGGATACGGAAATGATGTTAGGCATGCTGGGCAGGGAAGGCTTTGCTTTTACCGATGATGAAGCCCAGGCGGATATTGTAGTGGTAAATACCTGCTGCTTTATCCAGGATGCCAAGGAAGAAAGTGTAAATACTATTCTGGAAATGGCTGAATTGAAAAAAACAGGCAGGGCGAAGGCACTTTTGGTTACCGGCTGTCTGGCCCAGCGTTATCAGGAGGAAATCCAGACGGAAATCCCGGAGGTGGATTGTATTCTGGGCACTACCGCCATCGACCAGATTGTCCAGGCCGTAAAGGAAGTTCTGGAAGGAAAAAATATAGGTCTGGAGCATGTGGAAGACATTGACCGCACTCCTGTATACGGGCAGAAGCGTATGGTTACCACAGGGGGGCATTATGCTTATTTGAAAATTGCGGAGGGCTGCGACAAAAACTGTACTTACTGCATTATTCCAAAGGTCCGGGGAAAATTCAGAAGCGTGCCCATAGAAGCTCTGGTAAAAGAGGCCGAAGAACTGGCGGAGCAGGGGGTGAAGGAGTTGATTCTGGTGGCCCAGGAAACTACTCTGTACGGAGTGGATTTATATGGAGAAAAGAGGCTTCCCCAGCTTTTGGATGAACTGAACCGGGTACACGGCCTTCATTGGATAAGGCTGCTTTACTGCTATCCTGAGGAAATTACCAACGATTTGATTAAGGCCATTAAGCGCAATGAAAAGGTCTGCCACTATCTGGATATTCCCATTCAGCACGGCAGCGACGCTATCTTAAAGAGAATGGGAAGACGGACCACCTCAGGAAAGCTGAGGGAGACCATCGCCAATCTGCGGCATGCGATTCCCGACATCTGCCTCAGAACCAGCCTGATTACCGGCTTTCCCGGTGAAACGGCGGATGACCATGAAATTCTGAGG
>JBNMJJ010000408.1:0-1909 GCA_050873745.1 Lachnospiraceae bacterium
GATTGGGAGCAATTCCATACACCAGCTAATTTGGCAAAGTCAATTGTCATTGAGGCAGCAGAACTCCTGGAATGTTTTCAGTGGAGCGACGAAGGGGATAACATTCAGCATATAAAAGAAGAATTGGCAGATGTGATTATATACAGTCAGAATCTTTTAGATAAGCTAGGATTAGATGTAGATGAAATTGTAAATATGAAAATGTCTCAAAATGAGATAAAATATCCAGTAGAGAAAGCAAAGGGAATCTCCGCAAAATATAATCAGTTGGAACTTTAGACAGAAGGGATTATAGGTCAGAAGTTCTGGATGCAATAAGGGGAAAGCAAAACCGGGCAATCATAGCAAACCACTATCATTCCCCGGCTTCTCACTAATCCCACATTTTCAGTAGTTTTAAGGCAAACTGTCTAGATTTATCATTGACCTGCTTTAGCGTTTATTGTTCAATTTACTGCTCCATCAGAGCTACCTCTGGCTTTTGGTGCTGTTTTTTCAGACAGCCGGAGGAAAGAGCATCTACAGGGCATATCTTTTTGCACTTACCGCAGCGGATACACTCTGGGTGGTTAGGGGTTTTGGACGGGTTCACCTGCATACAGCAGTTTCTTGCACAGGCCCCGCAGTGGATACACCGGTTTTCATCCACCCTGTATTGGAACACAGAAATAGGGTTAAACAGCGAATAGATTGCTCCCAGCGGACAGATATATTTGCAAAACGGGCGATATATCAGGATGGACAGGAAAATGGTAACTGCCAGCAAAACATTTTTCCAGAGATACAGCCCTCCAATGGCGCTGCGTAAGGACTTATTCAGCAGAACAAGCGGGATTCCTCCCTCCAGTGTGCCCACAGGGCAAAGCAGCTTACAGAAGTAGGGGGCGCCCTGGCCCATGATGTCTACCCAAAATAAAGGCAGCAGAATCACAAAGACGACCAGAATGACATACTTCAGTTTTCGCAACAGCTTATCTCCACGGAAAGTTTTTATTTTTTTGGGAAAGGGGATTTTATGCAGAAAATCCTGGATTAATCCAAAGGGACACAACCAGCCGCAGACCACCCGTCCAATCAAAGCGCCTACGAATACCAGAAAACCGGCCACATAGAAGGCAAACTTGAAGTTCCAGCTTCCAATGACCGCCTGCAGCGAGCCAATGGGGCAGGCTCCCAATGCTCCAGGGCAGGAGTAACAATTCATACCGGGAACACACAGGTTTTTCAGCTTGCCTTTATAAATTTTACCCTGAATAAAGCCAATCAGATAGCTGTTCGTCAAAAAAGCCCAGAGAATCTGAAATCTGTGGCGGGGCCATTCACTTATTTTTTTCTTTGTTTTATCCAATTCCAATACACTCCAGACAAATATTTACGGCTTTGGTAAAGACCACTCCCAGTTCGCCTCTGTAAAGGCCAAAAAGCATCATCGCCACTCCCAGGATGGCTGCGCCGATGCCGCTTAAGCGCAGGGAGGACAGTCGGCGCATCATGCGCCTGCCTCCAGATTGGAAAGTTCTTTTTCAACCGTTTCCAGCCAGTCTTCGAAACTGCCGCTTCCGCTATAGGTTTCTCCTACGATATTGCCGTTTTTATCTACAAAAAAGGTTTCAGGGAATGCTTCGATGGAGGTCAGACGGCCGTTCATATAGGTGGAATCCGGTAAAATGACAGGATAGGTAACTCCGGTCTTCTGAACCAGAAGCTGTGCCCGTTCAAAATCCTCGTCCACGATTTCCCCTTTTTCATTCAGGACATCCAGCACAACACCGACAATGCCGACATTCTTGTCCTTCATCTCCTGGTAAAGCGTTTCCAAATCTGGCATTTCCTCTACACAGGGCGTACACCAGGTGGTAAATATATTTACCAAGGTCAGCTCATACTCTTTAAAAATATCCTGAGTAAC
>JBNMJJ010000409.1:0-1908 GCA_050873745.1 Lachnospiraceae bacterium
CATTACAACAGCTTAAATATATTGTGGCAGTTGCGGAGACGGGCAATATTACGGAGGCGGCAAAGAGGCTTTTCATTTCCCAGCCCAGCCTGACGAACGCCATTCATGAACTGGAAAAGGAGATGCAGATAAGGATTTTCAATCGGACCAATAAAGGCGTCACCGTCTCAAATCAGGGGGATATTTTTTTGTCCTATGCAAGGCAGGTTTTGGAACAGACGAATTTACTGGAAGAAAAATTCCTGAATAAAAAAGAGCAAAGTCCCAAATTCAGTGTGTCCTGTCAACATTATTCCTTTGCTGTAAACGCTTTTGTGGATGTGATTCGTGAATTTGGCGGAGAGAAATACGATTTTACTTTAAGGGAAACCCAGACCTATGAAATCATAGAGGATGTCAGCAGATTGAAAAGTGAGATTGGCATCCTCTACACTTCCTCAAAGAATGAAGAGGTAATCCTGAAACTGATTAAGCAGAATGGACTGAAATTTGAACTGTTGTTCGTAGCAAAACCCCATGTGTTCATCTTTTCGGAGCATCCTCTGGCGGACCGGGAAGTATTGACTTTGGAGGAGCTGGAGGACTACCCTTACCTTTCCTTTGAACAGGGAGAGTATAACTCCTTCTATTTTTCAGAGGAAATTCTAAGCACTTTAGACCGGAGCAAAAACATAAAGGTGAGAGACAGAGCCACCTTATTCAATCTGGTGATTGGTTTGAATGGATATACCGTCAGCTCCGGCGTAATCAGCCGGGAGCTGAACGGAGAAAATATTATTGCAAAACCGCTGGCAGTAGATGAGGATATGAGGATAGGCATTATTACGCAGAAAAATATGCCTCTCAGCCGGTATGGAAGGGCTTATATAGAATATCTGAAGAAACATATTTAAGGAAAAATCAGGCTTTTTTCTCCGGGATAAACATCAAAAAAAAGCCGATGGACAGCAGAACACAGCTACACCAGATTGTTTTCTGGCCAAAAGAAGGAATGAGTAAATTGCCAAGTACCGCCCCCACCACAAAGGCCAAAATGATGCCATAGTAGATTCCCGCTTTTGACAGATAATTCTTGTTTTTCGTAAAAATAAAATCACAAAGGGCCTGCGTGCCGGAACGCAGATTGCTAAGACACATGGCGGTAGTGGAAAGATTTCCTTTTACCTTGCGGAAACTCTCTACCTGAATTCCGCAGGCGAAGGAAACGAGGGAATTTGCCGCCAGATTGTATTTTAGGGAAAAAAATCCCACAAGGAACAAAATAGCGCATTCCAGTAATATGGCAATCTGCCGCCAGTGAAAAATACCGTCCTTCACACATAGTCGGTAAATTACTTCCGACAGAATAATTCCGGAAGTGAATGTGATTATGGGGAAAAAGTAATAGAATGCTGTCTCGTAATTTCCTTCCGCCAGATTGATGCCAAGCAGTAAAATATTGCCCGTTTGTGCGTTTGCAAATACTTTGCCCCGAAAGATGTAGGTGTAAACATCCATCAAACCGCCGGAAACGGCTAAAAGCAAAGCAAGACGTTTTGAATCGGATATTTGACCTCCGGTTTTTGTGTTCATGATTACCTCTTATTCTTCAAATTTATTCAAAGATGATTGTAGCACAAATGGCAGGGGGAAACAAAGGGGGAATTTTTTAGTCGCTGGAAGAGAAAATATGATATATGCTTAAAGCAAACAGTGGTCTTGATATAGTTTTAAACTATGGACAACCGCTGTTTTTTCGTATTTTTCAAAAAGAAGATGAGAGCTTATACTTCTATCCATGTAGAAATTCTTAATCGACGATAGGAGGACAGCTATGCAAAGCGCAGTAATTGGATTTCCCAGAGTAGGAAAGCTGAGAGAATTAAAGTTTGCTTCTGAAAAATATTTTCGGGGTGAAATAGGAAAAGA
>JBNMJJ010000410.1:0-1901 GCA_050873745.1 Lachnospiraceae bacterium
AATATGCTCCGTACGAATATCGTCCATCAGCTTCCAATGAATATCTTTGTTTGTATGGTGATAGGTAAATCCGCATTTTTCCTGCACACGCCTGGATTTTGAGTTGCTGTCAAAATATCCGCACCAGATTTTTTCAAGATTCAACTTCTCAAATCCATAGCAGAGCATTCTGATGACGGCCTCCGGGATAAGCCCCTGTCCCCAGAACGGCACACCAATCCAGTATCCGATTTCACCTTCCGTATCCGGCAAATCAAGATTGCTGGCACTGCCAATCATCAGCCCAATACTGCCGATGGCTTTATTATCTTCCTTTAAACACACGGCGTAAGTTTCATCAGCCGATAATACATCTTGAATAATCTCCCTGCTGTTTTCCACACTGGTATGCGGCGGCCAGCCTGCAATCGGGCCTACCGCCGGGTCCTTTGCATATTCATATAGGCTTTCTGCGTCCGATTCTGTCCAAGGACGAAGAATTAATCTTTCCGTTTCTAACTGCATACAAATCACACTCCTCATATCATTTTATTAAATAGTTCTATTTTACCACAGTTTCTATGACACATCATATTATTTCCTCTCCCAATCTCATTTAGTTTCCAATACGTTGAAATTAATCAGCTTCTTTTGTCAGATATAATATCTATGTGGCAGGAGTTCTATAATTTATTCATTATCTCTATAGTCTTCAACAGCCTGCTTTTAAATTCCAAATAAATACACGGTAAAATATCATTAACTTTTATCCCCTAAGCCAAAAATGTTTTCTACTCCTTACAGTCTATAAATGTCACTGTGCCATATCTGGAAATAACATGAAGCGTATTAATTAATAAAATCCCCCGGATAAATAAACCTATTATGGCTACTGACAACCATCTGCGCCAAATAAATCTCTTTTGGGAAAACTATGAGTTCAAAAAATATCCATGCTATAAATAGTCCAGTTCCTTCATCTTTTTAACAAGGTAAGAACCCTTTAACCAATAATACTGTTTAAGCATTTTTACACCGTTTACAACCTGTGATTTATCCGCTGCATCCTTCCCTGAACCACGAAAAAATATTATATTATCCTCTGATTTCGGCAAATTAGGCGCAGCCATTGGAATACCAGTCTTTGGTGTATAGCGCATACTTCCATCTTTTAGAAGTATCGGTACATCACAAAGCTTGTTATTTATAATCTTATCCCTTGCCTCTTCCCATATTTTTCTTGCCGCTAACAATAATTCCGGCACTGCTAAATCCAACAACTTAAATCCCATGAATTTATTCTCACGCAAATCAATATTTCCTCTACTGTCAGCCGTATCCTCACGAAACACAACACATAACAGTTTATTATCGCTTAAATAGTTATATAATGCTGAATCTTCGAATGTTTTTTCACGAATATTGCCTATCGCATCATCTTCAATCTCCTGCTCAACCAATTCATCAAAATCCACCGCAAACAATTTCATATCCTCTGTCCTTGTTCCCTTTATCGTTATCGCAATCGACTTTCCTATGATGCCAAATGTCTGAAACAAGCTGATTTGTGACATTTTTTTAGCCTCTCCACCAAACATTCTCACAATTACAAGCTCAGCAAATTGTTTTGTCTTATGTTTTTTAGAAACATCGAACTGAACCTTATATTCATCCAGTATGGACGCCATTGATTGATTTCTATGTAATGCTGTTATCGCTTTACACTTTTCTATAACATCCTTATATCCAAAATATTTGTCAGGAAGCGGCTCCAGATTCTTCCCAAATTTCTCCTGCACAATGAGGGTAACTACCCGCCTCCGTAAACGTATTCTTGGTGCATGAGGATATTTCGGTGCCGTATCCAAAAACACCAGTTCTTTATTAAGTTTTGTCGATAAATCCGGGTAATGCTTCTGGGC
>JBNMJJ010000411.1:0-1868 GCA_050873745.1 Lachnospiraceae bacterium
CATCTTGTCCTCCATGTGCGGCCTTGTGCGGCATTTCAAATCCGTGGGGAGAATGCCCATTTCTGGGCATTCTCCGGGCGTGAGCCCGACATATGCTTCGCATAAGCCTCTGAAGTTCTTTGTGTATGCCCTTTGGGCATGATTTAGCCTCTGCTGTGAGCATTAGAACTTCTTCTCACGCTATCTTCAAACTGGCTGGGCACAGGCAAAAAAATTCACCTCAAATACCCAATCAAGTGCCTAAATATAACGAATTTAGACCAAATAATACTCGATTAGGGCATAGACAAAAAAATTTACTTGCTATGCCCCAATATCCGCTCATCTGTGGGCGGTGTAACACAAAAATTCCATCTATGCCCAATCAAGCCATTTCTCCTTGCTATTTTCACCTGAAATTTTTACTGATAGGGCAGTAATGTTTGAAAAAATCCTATATGCCCAGACACAGCCTATATGACGCTGATGAAAAATGCCTATGCTGCCTTCAGGCAGCCTCTAAAAATCACACTCTTCTCACACCAATAACTGGGTATTCTTCTTCTCCCTGCCCCAGTCACACAGCTTTTCGGCCTTGCACCCGAAGCAGGGGCGGCTCAGCTTATCTGCCCTGTACAATAATCCCGACAAAGACCATTCCTCACAGATGCTTTTATTTCTATGATTTCCAATGGCCTCGCAAATGGCCTCGATTTCCCCTTGCTCAAAGCCGCAGTCCTTCAAAATTTCCTCTGCCAGCTCCTTACTTGCAGCCTCGTGCGGCGTTTTGTCCTCATACTGTTTCCACCGTCCAATATCATGAAGCAGTCCGGCGGCATATATCCATTCCCTGCTGAGAAAAAGCGCTTTCTGCTCCTTCTCCTCCAGATAGGCTATCCAGGCCAACCGGCATACATCCAGAAAATGAACCAAATCATGGCCGCAGAAGATTCTGTCCTGCTCTGCCCTTTCAATCCGCTTCACATAGTCTATAAAATCAGAATGCCTTAAAATCCGATTAATCCGTTCCATTCCCCGTTTCCCCTTAACCTCTAAGCATCCGGTACACATCATCCTGCATCCGGGGATTGTCCGCAAAACAGCCTCTGGCAACGCAGGTGACCGTTTTGCTGCCGGGCTTCTTAATTCCCCGCATCGTCATGCACATATGCTCTGCCTCCACCATTACCACCACTCCCTGTGGCTGTAAAAACTCCATCAAAGCATCCGCAATCTGAGCCGTCATTCTTTCCTGAAGCTGAGGCCGTCTGGCAAATACCTCCACACACCGGGCCAGCTTACTTAAACCGGCCACCTCACCCTGAGACAGGTAAGCCAGATGAACCTTCCCAAAAAAAGGCAGCAAATGATGCTCGCACATGGAAAAGAAGGTAATATCCTTTTCCAGAATAATCTGATTATTTTCTACGGCAAACCGTTTGGAAAGATGCTCTTTTGCAGTCTCCCCCATTCCGGCAAAAACCTCTTCATACATTCGGGCAATCCTGTCCGGCGTTTCTTTCAGTCCTTCCCGCTCAGGATTCTCTCCGATTCCCTCCAGAATCAGCCGAACCCCTTCTCTTATTTTCTCCTGATTTATCATGTATATTTCTCCTCATCCTGTCCTGTTCAAGTACAGCGTGAATGCAGTCTCCCAAATAAGCCAAAGAACCAAAGGCCACAATCACCGTATCCTTATCCGCCAGCAAACAGGCCAGCTCCACAGCCTCTTCTATACTATCTGCCGCCGTCACCTGAGGGTGATATGCAGATACCCGCTCTGCCAGCTCCAGGGCCGGCATGGCTCTGGGATTTCCCTTGACTGCCACGGTAATAATGTGCTCCGCCAGAGCATGAGTGGCGGCTATAATCCTGTCCCATTCTTTGTC
>JBNMJJ010000412.1:0-1863 GCA_050873745.1 Lachnospiraceae bacterium
GCCTTTGGATTATAAATAAAAAGCATTCTTTTCGTTCTGTTGGTTTTTCCGTTTTCCATCCGCTGTCCCCCTTTTTTGTACAAATTATAACATTTCAAAACATAAAGGAAAATCCTGTGTTATAATAATTTAGCAGAAATTATCTATTTTTTGTTAAAGGAGATATACAGATGATGAAAAAGTTCGGACTTACTTTTCCTAAAATCGGAACCTGTCTGGCTCTGTTCTGTCTTACGGGAAGCCTACTGGCATGCGGGCCCGGGCAGCAGGCAGCCAGTGACGAAGTATCCGGCCACAGCAGCGTTGTTCATCCTGATGGCAACAGCATGGAAGAGGTAAATGAACCATTGACTGCAAAAACTGATACATCCAGGGATAGCACTGCTTCTGAAGCTGCCCCAGTGGAAACTTCCTCCCTTTTGGAACTAAAAGAAAGGTTCGGTGAACACTGCATTGCTGAACAGACCTTTCAGGTTACCCTCAGCGAATACGATTATCCGGTTTACTTTGTTCCCTATAAACCTTCAAATGAGCAGTCGGATTTTTCTATGGAGATTGTGGGAGATGATGAAGTTCTTACCACTATCGACTCCTATGTTCCCGCCAGTTTGGAAGGTGAAAAATTTACCAGCCTGGATGCGGTTGCCTTCTTTGATGTCAACTATGACGGCGCTACGGATATTGTGCTGATTCTTACCTATGGCAATACCAGCTTTGCCTCCATTTATTATGGATATAAGGAAGATGGATATGGAGAAGGCTCCACCACCCCTATACGTTATTTTTCTTCCTGCGAGGAGCTTTCGGAGGCTGTAACCCATCAGGTAAATCCATTGTCCATTTCTGAAATCCGTACATTTTTATCCGACGGAAAATCAAATGGCGAATTTTCTTCCTGGCAGGAAGTCTATGAATATATAAGCAAACTATCTTCTCTGGAAAGCAGTGAAGAATATCAATACGACCTTATTCATACTAATGAAGATGATATTCCCGAACTGGTCTTTGGCAAAGAGGGCTATTGGGTAAGTCTTTACACTTATCATAACGGAACCCTTTATCCTATAATAAATCATTGGTCCTATGGAGCCGCAGGAAACAGCGGGTATCTGTACTGCCCCGGAAAGAACAGCTTTTTAAATTATAATACGGATTATGCAGGCGCAATCCTGTATACAACCTATATGAGCATGAATGACCGTTTTTCTCTGGATACTGTCGTACAGATTGTCCAATATAATTTTGATGATGCAAACAACAATGGAATCCTTGATGAAGCTGAGTATGACTCTGTGGGCCAATACGGAGTGGCCTACATCGATGGCAAAGAAGTTTCAGAAGAGGAATGCGAAGCCTATAGTGCAGGTGAATATGAATATATTACCGGTACAATGAGCCTGGAGGAATTGACGGCCCGGTTAAAGCAGTGATTCTATCAGGGGAAAAAAGCTTTGGGAAGAGGCTTTTACAGACGGAAACTGGCAGGTCCCAGGAAGGGCGTCCTGCCGGTTGACGATTTGTACCTGTGTTATTTTTCCTCAAATAACCACTAACTGTATGTAGCACATCATGGCTGCCGTGATTTGTACCTGTGTTATTTTTCCTCAAATAACCACTGCAACACCTCTTCTCCATCCATTCCCCTCAGCCCCTGTGCATCGGAGAGTACTCTTGTACTCCAACGCATACGGGCCGAGTCGGTGAGGTAGCGGTAATCACAGCCAGTTACCGGATAGCGTTCGTACCACTGTGGATAATAGGCGCTCATGTATTCCTGGGCCAGCATCTGGGCCCTGCTTACCTTTCCGTCGGGCAGCTCCGTACCGGATAAACCCACTCCCGGCGGGCTGGCATGAATGGGTA
>JBNMJJ010000413.1:0-1858 GCA_050873745.1 Lachnospiraceae bacterium
CACTTACTGATGGTAAATTTCCCAGATTGTTATTTTCACTTCCATCAGGAAGAGATTTTAAATACTCGGTGTCCTTTCTATGGGCAACACCTACACCCTGAATTTCACCGGCTTTTGCCATGGCAACCCCTTCCTGTTTGGAAACCGTCTCTCCGTCAGAAAGCTGATAACCTGAAATTTTCCCGCCTTGCTTCACCAGTCCCACAATCTCTTTGGCATCCGCTTTGGGCTTTGGAACCTCATCGAGAGCAGCATAAGCCAGCCTGGCGCCCAAATCCTTTTTATCTGTGTTCATCTTTATTTCTCCATTTACAGCTTAACCTTTGGTTACGATAATAGTATTTGAAAAAAATAAAATAATATACTTTATCCACCTTCATATCAAAAATGCGGGCATTGATTATTAACCCCGACAAACTTATAGTCATTTCATGCCATATCGGTAAAATTTCCTGAATATCCTCCGATAAACATAACAGAAACGTTTCATATGGGTATGAACATGAAACAGGGAATAATCGAATATTCAGCTACGGATGGCGTTATAATTTCTGCTTTTGCATTCCAGATAATCTCACGGATGAAGGATTCTCTGGAATAGTTGGAATTATAACGTTTTTTATTCCGAAAAAATTCCAGGCGCATTTAAAGTTTCTGCTTACCCATAATCAAGGAGGAAATAAACCCATGGCATTACAGACAGTACAGTCAGGATACGGAAATACACAAGCCCGTAAACAGTCCCGAAAAGCTCCGGAGCAATTTGCAGGGACACCCTTTAAGAATTGGCTGAACAGCGGCCCGTTTTCTGAAGACAGCCTTTCTGAGAAAGGCTCAAAACCACCATCTCCCAGGAAAAAGGATGAAGATACCCAAACCCCTGATGCGGCTACCTGCCAGGAACAGCAGAAGGAGATTGCCAAATTATTAACCAAGCAGGAAATGGTCATTTGATGCCAATTATAGTCTATCCATGTAACAGGGATTCAAAAGCAGGGAAAATTTCCCGATGATAGTATTAACTAAAGAGTAAAGTGAGGAAAACAATATGGTACGAATTACAACAGGAATGTTAAATGAAACAGCAAGACAGGCCGGTTTCCCGGTGAACAATACTTCTTTATTAAATTATGTAAACAATAACTCCAACAATCTTTCTCTGTTGGATGCTTTAAACAAGAATAAGATTCCGGCTGCATCCTCTCAGGAGAAGGAAAACTATGAGAAACTGGGAAATGCCGGGGAGAAGCTGACGAATGCGGTGAACATCCTCCAGCAGACCGGGGAGAAAGATATTTTTGCCAAAGCAAGAGAAGAGGGCAGCACAGAAAACATCTGCAAAACCATTCAATCCGTGGTGAAGCAGTACAATAGCCTTTTAGATTCCCTGAAAAGTAATTCCAACACACTGAACCAGTATTATGAACGGATGATGAAAGCGCTGCCGGCAGAACACAAAGAAGCTCTGGCCTCCATCGGCATTACCCAGTCCAAGGATGGCAGACTCACCGTTGATGCCGAAAAGCTGGAAGCTGCAGATGTAGATACCCTGGAAAATATCTGGGGCGAAAAAAGCGATTTAAGCGAAAGACTGGGCTTTTTAGCAAACCGGATTTCCGATAACGCCTATGCCAATGCCAAAAGTGCAGCCACACAGTATAATTCCGATGGTAATATCTATTCATTCATGAAAAACCAGATGAACCTTTGGGGATAAGTGAGGAAATAACAGTGAGGGGATACTTTCATGCGTAATAAGGACAGCGGGGGAGAAGACTTAAGTCTCTGGGAAGACAGAAACGTGATTACCTATCCTTTCGTTGAGGGAAAACTGAGTCTTTCCGTAAACAGTATTATC
>JBNMJJ010000414.1:0-1841 GCA_050873745.1 Lachnospiraceae bacterium
CTTCTGCAGGATATTTTAATCGATGCGGGAGTTCTGGAGGAACGTCTTCCCTATGAAAATCTGGTGAATACGGAGTTTGCCGCAAAAGTAAAAGAATAACTCTTCCACCTTCCTCTTTTCCTCATTTGTAAATCGTGTTATAATAGACCCCAATCGGTTATTTGCGAAAAAGAGGAGGTCACAGCATGGGATTTTTTACCAAACAGCTTGCCAATGTAGTGGAATGGAATGAAACCAGAGAAGGAATCTTGTTCTGGAAATGGCAGAATGATGAGATTAAGAAGGACTCTCGCCTGATTATCCGCCCGGGGCAGGATGCTGTCTTTTTATATAACGGAAAGATTGAAGGCGTTTTTGAAGAGGAAGGAAATTTTGAGATTGAATCCCAGATTATTCCTTTTTTAACCACCTTAAAAAGTTTTAAATTTGGCTTCAATGCCCCCCTGCGGGCAGAAGTTTTATTTATTAATACCAAGGAAATGCTGGTAAAATGGGGAACGAAGAATGCCATTAATCTGCCGGCGCCGGGGCTTCCGGGCGGGATGCCTATCCGTGCCTTCGGTACCTTTAGCTGTAAAATCGGAGACTACAGAACACTGATTGAGAAGCTGGCAGGGGTACGCCAGATGTATACGGTGGATGAGGTGAAGGAGAGGATTATTACGGATTTGAATCCTTTACTGATGAGCTGGATTGGAAAAGAAGGAAGAGACATGTTTAACCTCCAAATGGATGCCGCAAAGATAGCAGAGGGTATCTGTCAGGAGTTAAATCAGGAAATGGGTGAGGTGGGAATTGCCATTACCAACTTTACCATTGAAAGCTTTTCCTATCCGGAAGAGATTAAGAAGATGCAGGAAAAGGCGGCAGCCCAGGCTATGGTAGGGGATGTGAGCAAATATCAGCAGTTGGCTATGGCGGATTCTTTAGGAAAAGGAAACGGCTCCAGTATGGCAGGAGATATGGTCGGTCTGCAGATGGGAATGGCCCTGGGGCAGCAGATGGTCAGCCAGATGAACCTGAATCAGCCCCAGCAGACGGCCGCTGCAGGCGGAGTTGCACCGGCAGCAGGCACAGCAGCGCCTAAATTCTGTCCCAACTGCGGAACACCAACGAATGGAGCAAATTTCTGCGGAAACTGCGGAAACAGGTTAGTATAAGATGAGCATTTACGATACATTAAATCAAGAACAAAAAGAAGCGGTTTTCCATACAGAGGGTCCTCTCCTGATTCTGGCAGGAGCGGGCTCCGGAAAAACCCGTGTAATTACCCATAGAATTGCCTATTTAATAGAAGAAATGGGAGTTAAGCCTTGGAATATTCTGGCTATTACTTTTACCAATAAGGCAGCAGGAGAGATGCGAAACCGTGTGGATGATTTGGTAGGCTTTGGAGCGGAGCAGATATGGGTATCCACCTTCCATTCTACCTGTGTACGGATTCTCAGAAGGCATATTGACCGTCTGGGCTTCGATAACAGCTTTACCATTTATGATACGGATGACCAGAAAACGGTCATCAAGGATATTTGCAAGCGGCTGCAGTTGGACACCAAGCAGTATAAGGAACGGTCTTTGTTGGGGGCTATTTCTTCTGCCAAGGATGAGCTAATCAGTCCCCAGGAGTTTACTCTGAATGCGGGAATGGATTTCAGGCAGCAGAAAATTGCCCAGGTGTATACGGAATACCAGCAGGCTCTGAAAAGCAGCAATGCCCTGGATTTTGATGATTTAATTGTCAAAACCGTGGAGCTTTTTAAAAACAATCCGGAAATTCTGGACAATTATCAGGAGCGTTTCCGTTATATCATGGTGGACGAGTATCAGGATACCAATACGGC
>JBNMJJ010000415.1:0-1829 GCA_050873745.1 Lachnospiraceae bacterium
AGGGCTTGGTACTGAAGGCAGTAAAACCGTTAAACCAGAGCCCCAGAAGCTTACTCAACGTATAACCCGACTCCCCTACTTCTCTCTGGCGGTGATTCACGGGCACATTGGAAATCTTTTTCGTGGTACGAAGCACCAGCCCGATAACGTAGGGATAGGCATTTTCATACTTTATCATCTCCTCTACGATGAACCGTCTTGCCGCAAAATAGCTGGAAACATACAGCTCTTTAGGCTTTCCCAATAAAAACTGGGCCATTTTCTCATTCACGAAGCTGCCAAAGTTACGGAAAAAAGAATGCTGTTTATGGGCGTAGCTGGCGTACACCACATCGTCCCCCGCTTCAATTTTTTCCAAAAGCTTACCCACCTCGTCTGCCGGCGTCTGTCCGTCATCGTCCAGACAAACCAGAATATCTCCCTTTACCTGATGAAAGCCTGCCATCAGCGCTCCATGCTGGCCGAAATTTTTGGCCAGATTCACTCCGCAGACATTGGAGTAGCGGGTACACAGTTTTTCAATCACCTGAAAGGTATTGTCCGGTGAACAGTCATTTACCAGAATAATTTCATAGGTATATTTATCCAGCTTTTCCATAGTGTCCCGGATTTCCGCTGCCACATTCTCCAGAGTAAGGGAGGAATTATAGCAGGGAATAACGAAACTTACTTTCTTTTTCATTTCCCTTTTGTCCTTTATTGTTTATTCTTGGCTTTCATCCGCCGGATTCAGTATGGCCAGAAGCACAAGGTCCCTGTATTCTCCGTTGACGATTACATCCTGTATTAGACAGCCCTCCTGATGGAAACCGCATTTTAACAGAGTCTTCACCGACACCTCATTATCCTTAAAAATCCGGGAAAATACCTTGTGCAGGTTCAAATGTTCAAAGGCAAACCTTAAGGTTAGCTGCAAACTCTCTGTGCCGATTCCCCGTCCCTTGATTCTGTCACTGCCAAGGAAAATACCATACTCTGCCTTTCGGTGTTCAGGAGAATAATCCCGAAGAAACGTACTTCCCACAGGGGTGTCGTCTTCCTTCAGGCAGACGATAAACTGATAGCATTTTTCTGTTTCCACCTCCGTCTCCAGCCATTTCAAATGGCCTTCCACCGTAAAGGGCTTCTGATAAATAAAGTAGGGCCTTACCGCATCGCTGTTTCTCCAGCGCACAATATTTTCCGTATCCTCTTTGGTAATGGGTCGAAGGTATATCTGCTCCCCTTCTACTCTGAATTCTTGGTTCATCACTATTTTCCTTTTTCCTTGATTTATTTGGCTGCTGGGCCAAGACGGTATACCGAAAACGCCTTCTCTCCCTGCCCCAGAGTATCGATTAATTCAATTTCCACCGGATTCTGGACGCTTTCATACCATTCGGTTATGGGTTCAAGCTCTCTGTCCTTTTGAATCACCAGATAGAAGTTGTCCTGTAAAAGGGCTTCTCCTATATCCAGTCCCGGCTGATTTCCATACTCCTCTGTTATCCCTTTCTGCAGCGGGCTATGGCAGACCCAGCCACCCAGAATATCATAATTTTTCCGGCTGTTGGTGTTTTTGGCAAACATTTTTTCCGTAAAGTATACACTGGAATAAACGTCCAGATAATAGAAATTTTCCCTGTGCTCTTGGGCATAGTTTTGAAAGGCATCTCGATTTTCATTAATCTGCTGCCTTCTTCCCTGCTCTCCTGCCACTGTGGGGAATACCACCGCTGCACTTGCCAGAATCACTGCCGCCAGCGCCGCCAGAACCCCCCTTCTGAAAATTCGTTCTGCGTTCCATAAGGGCCTGTCGTAAAGCTCCCTGTCCAACAGAGCCAAAAGAA
>JBNMJJ010000416.1:0-1820 GCA_050873745.1 Lachnospiraceae bacterium
CGGGAGGCGTAGGTAGCCAGCTTGATATTTTTTTCCGGATTAAAGGTGTTGATGGATTTAATCAGGCCTATGGTGCCGATGGAAATCAAATCCTCCACCCCAACCCCAGTGTTGTCAAATTTTTTCGCAATATAGACCACCAGACGAAGATTGTGCTCAATCAAAACGGTTTTGGCCCTGGCATCCTCATCCTGTCCCAATCTGGCAATCATTTCATTTTCCTGCCTGCTGTCCAGAGGCGGCGGCAAAACCTCCGTACCCCCTATGCAATGAATATCTCCGGTGTCGCAAAAAACTCCCGGCTCCTTTTTCAGCATTCGAAACTGCACGCCTCCCGGTAATGTTACGTTTAAAATCACAAAGCATTCCTCCTAGTTTTCCAATAATGCGGGGTGTAAAATCATTTGATATTTTTCTTTTGCTGAAATTTTTCCTCCTGTCAGTCCAATGACAGGCCCCTCAATTCGTTTCCACTCCCCTTCCTGCTCCACTTCCATCCCCTCGATGATATAGGCGTCCAGAAGCCCCCCGGACTGCCCTATACTGTGGAAGGGAACCAGACGGAAACGCTCGGGTAAAAATCCATCCTCTATTTCTGCCACGGCCTTTTTTTCCACTAAAGAAACGGGACTTTTGCTGATTGGTTCCACCAGACCGTTTCCCGAATCGATTAAGGCAAGAAGCTGAACCTGCTTTTTCCCTGCAAGGAAAAGCCGTACCTGAACGAATTTTTGATTCTTTTTTTCCTGAAATCTGCCTGCCAGATGCCAAATCGACAATCCGCACAGGGCTGCCGTACTCATCAGGTTTAAAAAGGTAAGTCTGGGAAAAGAAAACAGGTTTTCCAAAAACAGCAGACTTCCCCCCAAAAGCAGGGCTGCCATATAGGCACAAACCAGGGTCTTTCTATACCGCTTTCTGCCGATGGGACGAAACAAAAGCCAGACGCTTCCCGCCATAATTCCGCCAAAGCCCAAAATCAGTTTAAGATAAGGATTTCCCCCCATAAGCAGAACAACACACTGAACCAGCGTTGCCAGAAGTGATACACCCAGAAGCTTTCCCCAAAAAACCGACCTATGTACGAATATCTTACACAAAAAAAGAACCCACAAATTCATCCAGAAATTAAGCAGAAAATAGGAATCCAGATAAATTTGGTAAATGCGATCACCTCCTGTTTATCCTATTGTACTTCCAGCCTTCTGAAAAAAATGTCGATTTAGAAAGGAAATCAGCTTTTTTTTCCTCCTTTTTTCGACAAAAAAGCTACCCACCATAAAGTGGATAGCTCAATCGGCTTATCTTATTTTTTTTGTAAAAATTCCGGAATCTTCAGAGTATTCTCCTCTACCTTGCTCTTAATATCCGCAGGCTTTTGAATGCCGTTGAAGATGGGCTTGGGAGCAGCCGCAGTACTGGGCTGCGCCGGGGATTTCATCCCGTTGGCCGCCTGAATATTCTGGCGTACCTGAGAAATATTGGGTCTGGCTCCAAAACTGAAATTATCGTTACGTCCTCCTGCATGGGGAGTATCCAGACCGGTAGCAATCACCGTAACCCGGCAGAAATCTGCCTGGCTGTCGTCATACATGGCACCGAAGATGATATTCACATCCTCTCCGGTAATCTGCTGCACATAGCTTGCCGCATCGTCTGCATCGTACATGGAAATATCGCCAGAAACGTTGATAATCACGTCGGTTGCACCCGCAATGGTGGTCTCCAGCAATGGACTTTCCACCGCCATCTTGATTGCCTCGGCAGCCTTATCGTCACCCTTTCCTGTACCGATACCGATGTGGGCCACGCCCTTATCC
>JBNMJJ010000417.1:0-1815 GCA_050873745.1 Lachnospiraceae bacterium
ACCATAATCAATGTGCCTGCGGTTATCAGCACACAGCCAACCAGCGATTTCACAGTAAAGGCTTCGTGCAGAAAAACAAAGGCCAGAATCAGAGTAATCACCACGCTGAGCTTGTCAACAGGCACCACCATAGAGGCTTCTTTCAACTGCAGCGCCCGGTAATAGCAAAGCCAGGAGGCTCCTGTAGCCAAGCCGGAAAGAATCAGAAAAAGCCAGCTTTTTTTACTGATTTGAAAAAGCCCGGACTGAGCATTGGTGAGAAAAACCATGCCCCAGGCCATAGCCACAACCACCACCGTCCGTATGGCCGTTGCCAGATTGGAATTTACCCCATCTATGCCTGCTTTGGCAAGAATGGAAGTCAGGGCCGCAAATACGGCGGATAATAATGCAAAAACAAACCACATACCCTCATCTCCTTTTTCTTTCTCTGACTTCAATCAAGTGTCCATCAGGATCGTAAAGCCGGATAAGCCGCTCTCCTCCGTCACTTTCCCGAAAGGAATGGAGGCAGCGGACCGGCTCGGGAAACTGCTCCAGCTTTTGCAGGAAGGCATCAAAATCCGTCTCTTCAAAATACAGCTCCGACAGCTCACCGGGAACTCCGTTCTCCTTTCCCAGCAGTTCATTCCAGATTCTTCTTTCCTGCAGTACCAGTCCTTCCGTTAAAATCACCTGCCCTTCCAGTTCCACTACCGTCCTGAGACCGAAAAGTTTGCGGTAAAATACTTTGGAATCTTCAATATTCTCTACTGCCAGCAGGATATTCTTCAGCTTCATGCTTCTTCTTCCCTTCTTTTTTTGCATTTATTCTATCCTATATGATGCTTGCCCTGCAGCATCTCAAATCTGCGGGGAAAATGCCCGTATTTTGGGCATTCTCCGGTGTGAGCTCGGCATATGTTCGCATTAAGCCTCTAAAGTTCTTTGCCCATTGGCGTAAGCATTAGAACTACTTCTCACGCTATTATACCACAAGTCTCTTTAGTTGAGAAATTCCCTCCTTCTTTAATCCCAATTACCCTCTGTAAAATATTTATCTATGGTAAAAAGTAGTATTATTTTCATAAAACAGTAGATAAAACTTTACTTGTATGTTATAGTAAACACAGAATTCCTCTGCCAATGGAGGAACAGATGAGTAACCGTAAGAAACTGCAGGATTTAACTATCCGTGACAATTTCCTCTTTGCCGCTGTTATGGCACAGCAGGACAACTGTAAGAGATTTCTGGAAATACTGCCAACTCACCCATTAACTCCGGGGACAGCTTTATCAAAAGCCTTCAGGAAACCATCAGCAGGGTAAAGAAAAACAGAGAAATGGAGCGTCAGTATATGTTTTTTCATGTTTTCTTATTAGATGAAAGAAGATCGGCGGAGGCCCAAGGGCAGTTAATCGCCAAAAGAACCGATATTCTGGAACTTCTTGAAGATTTGGGCACGGTCAGCGATTCCCTGCAAAACCGCATTATGTCCGAAACGGATACTACCAGGCTGACTGCCCTGCTTAAAACTGCCGCAAAAGCCACATCTCTGGAACAGTTTGAAGAAATGATTGCCAATCTATAAGCACAGTCTGTAAAACAGGTCTATACACCTATTGTAACACGTCAATTTATTATCATTGTATAGGCAGAGGAATTCGATATAACCATCTACAAAAATGGTATAACAGAATAATCTTCTGTTATACCATTCATCTTTATTTCTCTATTCAGCCTCCCGCAGCCTCTCCACCACGCTCTGCTTTGCAGTCTGTCCATACATTATTGAAGGAATAAACCATCCCAGCAGGATGAAAACCGGAATAACC
>JBNMJJ010000418.1:0-1812 GCA_050873745.1 Lachnospiraceae bacterium
GCCCTGCCCTCTTCTTTTGGATGCTGGTCTTATTGCCCAGTTCATCGTAGCCATAATCATACTGCTCCAGTATTCCTCCCTCATCCTCATGGGTTAAGGAGGAAAGCTCACCAAAGGCATCATAAGCCCAACGGGTCAGGTAACCTCCACTGACCTTTTTGTGGGTAAGCCTTCCGATTTCATCATAACCATAGTCTACACGAATGTCTTCTTTACCCTGTGCCATTCTTACCCACTGGATGGGGCGAAGCAACTCATCATATTGCCACTGAATGATGGTTCCATCCGGGTAAATCATTCCTTTTCTCTCTCCCCTGCTTCCCCATTCATAGCCTACACTGCGGCCCTTATGGTCGGTAATCCGGATGGGCTTTCCCTGCCGGTTTCGCTCTATGGTGGTTTCCCCCAGCCAGTCCTCCATCCGCTCCAGCTGTCCTGATAAGTCGTAGCTATAGCGCACTTCTTTTCCCTCTCCATAGAGGATGCGCTCTACCTGACCAGTTGGGGTGTAGGCCCACTGGGTGGTAAAGCCTTCCTGGTCTGTTTTTTCCACTATCCGCCCCAGGCTGTCATAGGCATACTGTTCTTTCTGCCCTAAGGCATCCCGGATGCCGGTTACCTCTCCAAAGGCGTTGCAGGTATACCAGGTATTCCTCTCTTCCTTCCCCCCTTCCTGACAGATTTGGGTAAGAAAATCCCGCTCATCATAAATATAGATGGTGGGATTTCCCAGGGCATCCACCACTTCCTTGAGCTTTCCGGCAGGGGTATAGGCATAGGTGGTGAGATTCCCTCCCGCATCGGTGATGGAGGTTACCTGCCCCAGGGCATCATAGGTATAGGCTGTCTTTTGTCCCTTCGGCCCGGTTATGCCCACCATCCTTCCCATAGGGTCATATTCATAGGTGGTTTTTCCTCTATGCTTATCTTCTCTTTCCCGGATTCTTCCCAAAGTATCGTAAGAAAATTTAATCTCTCCTCCGGACGGTAAGCCGACCTTTTCCAGCCTTCCTCCCGGCAGGTAGCTATAGGAGGTCTTTCTTCCGGCTAGGTCTGTTTTGTGGCCAAGCTGCCCCAGCAGGGTATATCCATAGCTTATGGAATGGCCAAACCCATCCTCTTCTTTCACCAGTTCTCCGGCTTCGTTATAGGAAAAGCGCCTGGTGTTTCCTTTGGCGTCGGTGATGCTTTCCACCTGTCCGTTTTGGGAAGAATACTGATACCGGGTGACGGCCCCTGCCAGGTTGGTTACGGTGGCAATCCGATTCAGGGCGTCATAGGTATAGATTTCCTTTGCCAGGATGTTCCCCTCCTCTCCGGCCTTCACTTCCACCAGGTTTCCGGCTAAATCGTAGCCATACTCCACTACTCTGGACAGGTCTTCTCCTGGCCCCTTTTCTTCTTTTCGCACCAACCGGTTATGTACATCATACTGCCAGGTACAAATTACTCCTGTGGGGGTTCTTTCTTCTTTCAGGTTTCCCGACCGGTCATAGCTTCTTTTCCACTGCCTCCCTGCTTTGTCCGTCAGGGTTTTGATTTTTCCGGTTTCATTGTAGGTAAAGGAAATGCTTTCTCCGTCATCGTCCTGCATCTGGATGATTTTTCCGCTTTCGTTGTATTGAAAGGTTTTAGTATTCCCTTCTGCATTGGTGATGCTCAGTATACGGTTTCCGGCATCATAGGTATAGCGGGTTGTGTTTCCTTCCCCATCCTTTACCTCTATGAGGCGGTTTAAGGCATCATAGGTATAGAAAATCTTCTCTCCATAAGGATTCACCAGCTGGGTGATATTTCCCCTTTCATCCCGAA
>JBNMJJ010000419.1:0-1798 GCA_050873745.1 Lachnospiraceae bacterium
GAGGATTTATTCGGCTCTGTGGAGGTTCTTTCCAAGGCCAGGGAATTATCCTCCCATTCCCTTTCCATAAAGGCCATTGAACGTCTCACCCGGCTTTATGATGTGCTTTGCGCTTACGGGGTTGAGCGCTATGTCTCTTTTGATTTGGGAATGTTAAGCAGCTATCATTACTATACGGGGATTATTTTTAAGGTTTATACCCACGGAATAGGCGACGCTGTGGTAAAAGGCGGACGTTACGATAAACTTTTGCCCTATTTTGGAAAAAATTCACCGGCTATCGGCTTCGTCATCGTAATCGACGATTTGATGCGGACCCTCAGCCGCCAGAAAATTCACATTCCCCTGGAGGATAATCTGGTTACTCTGGTATACGATTCCTCCCATTATGGAAAGGCATTGGAAAAGGCAAAAGCCCTACGAGAAAAGGGCCGTCCGGTTCAGCTTCTTGCCGTGAAAGGAACCAAAGACAGGGCGGACTATGAGGAGTATGCCAAAAAGCAAAGAAGCAGGGAGGTCATTTTTCTGTTATGAGAGATAATCAATATCTTACCTTTGCCCTTGGGAAGGGAAGATTAGCCAATAAAACTTTGGAATTATTAGAAAAAATCGGAATAACCTGTGAAGAAATCAAGGATAAATCATCCCGCAAGCTGGTTTTTGTCAATGAAGAGCTGAAATTGAAGTTTTTCCTGGCAAAGGGGCCGGATGTGCCCACCTATGTGGAATATGGGGCCGCAGATATTGGTGTGGTGGGAAAAGACACCCTTTTGGAGGAAGGCAGGCAGGTATATGAAGTGTTGGATTTGGGCTTTGGAAAATGCCGGATGTGCGTATGCGGGCCAGCCAAAAGCCGGGAGCTTTTACAGCATCACGAAATGATTCGGGTATGCAGCAAATATCCCAATATTGCCAAAGAATATTTTTACAACAAAAAGCACCAGACGGTGGATATTATTAAATTAAACGGCTCTGTGGAGCTGGGGCCTATTGTTGAGCTGGGAGATGTGATTGTCGACATCGTGGAGACCGGCTCCACCCTGAAAGAAAACGGCCTGGAGGTATTGGAGGAGATTTGTCCCCTTTCTGCCAGAATGATTGTGAATCAGGTAAGTATGCAGATGAATGCGGACCGGATTAAGCCCCTGATTGCCAGGTTGAAGGAAGAGTTGGTGTAGAGTGGCATCACAGCAAGCTGCTCTGACATGGAGGTAAATATGCGTATTATAAAATTAACCAAAGAAAGCCGTAACAATCTTTTAGATGAACTATTAAAAAGAAGTCCCAACCAATACGGACAGTATGAGGCTGTGGTGAATGAAATCATTCAGGCCGTAAGAGAGAGAGGGGATGAGGCTCTTATGGACTATACAGCCAGATTCGATAAATGGCAGCCCCATGCAGACACCCTGGCGGTTACCCCGGCTGAAATTCAAGATGCCTATGAGGCGCTGGAGCCGGATTTTGTAGAGGTGATGAAAAAGAGTGCCGAAAACATCCGTCTTTTTCACGAAAAACAGCTCCAAAACAGTTGGTTTGACGCCAGACCTGACGGCTCCATTCTGGGCGTAAAGGTTACCCCCATCGAAAGAGCCGGGGTATATGTTCCCGGAGGAAAGGCAGCCTACCCCTCCAGCGTATTAATGAACGTCATTCCCGCCAGGGTTGCCGGGGTCAGTGAAATTATCATGACCACCCCCGGGGGAGCCGACGGAAAAGTCAATCCGGGCACTCTTGTGGCGGCGGATATTGCCGGAGTCAGCCGTATTTATAAGGTGGGCGGCGCCCAGGCCATTGC
>JBNMJJ010000420.1:0-1784 GCA_050873745.1 Lachnospiraceae bacterium
AATATAGGCTTGATTGTGGGCCTTGCTAAAGGCTATGACGAAGCCCAAAGACTGATGATTGCCATGATTGAAGATTCCCTGAGAATAACCGGCAGCCCCAATGTGAAAGAATATCTGTTAAATGGAGCATAAATAGATTTCATGGGATTACTGATACTTCAAGCGTTAAAATGGATTTTATGGATTATTTTATTCCTGTTGTTGTTTTTTCTGATTCTCCTTTTTCTGGCCCTTTTCGTTCCTGTACGTTATCGTGCAGAGGGAGAGTATCGGGAAGGAAAGCTTCGCCTACAGGGAAAAATAAGCTGGTTTTTCTCCCTTGCCGCATTTTTTCTGGATTACCATGAAGGAATGCGTTTCAGGCTGAAATTTTTTGGAATTACTTTTTACGACTCTAAGAAACCGAAAAAAAAGAAGAAAATAAAGAAAAGGCCCCCGAAGAAGCGAAGCAAACCAGAGAATGAAGGAAAGAGGGAATCCTTGGAGACAGATGTATCCGTTTCCCATCAGTCCGCCGCTTCTTTGGACGAAACGGCTTTGCCCGCTGGAGGCGAACCTGAAGACGAGACGGTTTTGCCCGCTGGGGACAAGCCTGTGGGGGAGATAACTTCGCCTGCCGGGGACAAGCCTGCGAAAGAGACAGCTTTTCCTGTCGGAGCCGGGTCTTGGGAAGAACAGCCCTTCAACACCGTATCGTTGGAGGAGGACAGAGGGCATACTTCAGGGGAAAATGAAGAGACTGCTTTAGAAACAGCCTCAGAGGATAAAGAAAATACCCTATGGGAGAAAATAAAGTCCATATTCGCTAAAATAAAGGGAATAGGGAACAAGCTTAAAACCCTGATAAAACGGATTCAATCCATCTGGAAAAGCTGCCAGGACAGGAAGGCTTTATTTGACCACTATTGCGATTTATGGAAAAAAGAAGAAACGCAGATTACCTGGAAACGGGCGAAGTACAGATTTGGGAAAATATTTAAATCCATAAGTCCGAAAAAATTCCTTCTTACCGGTAATATTGGTTTTGACAATCCCGCTCTTACGGGTAAGATGATGGCAGGATTGGGAATAGCCTATCCCTGGATGGGAAACCATATTCAGATAAATCCTGATTTTGAGCGTCCGGTAATGGAGCTTAAAGGCTTTGTTAAAGGACGGATAAGGTTTGGGGTATTATTTTACCATATGGCAGCCTTGTTATTGAACCGAAATTGCATTGCATTTATTAAAATGATTTTTAATGAATTAATGGGCAATAAAAATAATGAAGAAACAGACAGCAGTATGCAGGAGGTAGCAGATGACAGACAATAGTTTCAGTTCCGTAATGACATCCCTGTTAAAGGGGGTAGACAGTGTATTAAGCACGAAAACCGTAGTGGGAGAGGCAATCACCATAGGGGATACCATTATCCTGCCGCTGGTGGATGTCTCCTTCGGTATTGGCGCAGGTGCAGGCAATCAGGAGAAGAAAAGCAGCGGTGGAGGCGGCGTCGGCGGCAAGCTGACCCCAAGTGCGGTACTGGTTATCAAGGATGGACATACCAAGCTGGTGAATATTAAGCAGCAGGACACCATGACTAAGATTCTGGATATGATTCCTGATGTGGTAGACCGCTTTACCACTAAGAACGAGCCGGAAGAACTGCTTTCCGACGAAGAGGCAAAGGAAGCGGCTTTCCCCGCAGAGGAGAGTCAGGATAAGAGTAGCTGCCCCGGGGCAGGAGAAAATGCCAAGCAGTAAAGGCAGCGCTGTGACAAAAGAGGCATCATAAAGACAGAAA
>JBNMJJ010000421.1:0-1779 GCA_050873745.1 Lachnospiraceae bacterium
AGGTAGAGGTAACTGACCGGGTAATTGAAGGACTTTTACTGACCATGATTCATGAGGCGCCAAGAGTAATTGAAAATCCTGCGAATTACGAGGCCAGAGCTAACATTATGTGGGCGGGAATGCTGGCTCATAACAACTGTTGTGGCGTAGGCCGGGGGCAGGATTGGGCAAGCCACAGTATAGAGCATGAACTGTCAGCAATTTATGATTGTGCTCATGGAGCGGGGCTTGCAGTGGTATTTCCTGCATGGATGACTTATAATCTGCACCATGATGTAATGCGGTTTGCCCAACTTGCCACCAGAGTTTGGGGCTGCCAGATGGACTTCGAACATCCGGAAGTAACCGCAAAAGCCGGGATTGAGGCCTTTCGAGCTTTTCTGAAATCTATTGGTATGCCTTCTAACTTTGCCGAATTGGGAGCTAAAGAAGAGGATATTCCCAAGATGGCCCACATGGCCTGCTATGGGGATGGAGGCAGCGGAACGATTGGTGGATTTGTATCTTTGACTCAGGAAGACGTGGCAAGGATATATCGGTTGATGCTGGTGTGAGAAGAAGTTCTAATCGTTTACGCCAGAGGGCAAATCATGCCCAAGGTGTATGTGTCAGGAACTTCAGAGGCTTATGGAAGCATATGCTAGGCTCACGCCCGGAGAATGTCCAGGAATGGGCATTCTCCATCGGGATTTGAGATACTGCTTTGCAGCATCAGGGCAGTTAGTCTGTAGCTTTCAAAATACGAATATAATGGTTTGCTTCTCTAAGAACATGGTCTGCCAAAAGGGGCAGGATGAGGGAAGTAATTTCACATTTTAGAATACCCCTGGCACCGGCTTCTTTAAACTGCTTTAATTTCAAAGTTTCCTTCAGAGATTTACGGGCTAACTCTTTATCCAACAGGCAATCCTGTGTTTTGGCCTCGGTAAGCAGCTTCTTGTAATCCAGAGCGAAATCGTTGGCTTTAATAATTAACTCTGCTTCGGAAGGGTCCAGAAGCCCACGGATAAATTGTGCATGCTCCATCATAATCTGATTCCAAAATTCCGGTGTGCCAAGGAGACCTGCCCGGGGAATGGAACGATTATTTACCAGACATTCAATGGTAAAATGGTAGAGTTTTGCCTCCCGAAGAATATGCTTAATGAGAAGCGGATAGTTAAATGTAAAGAGTTTTCCACGGCCTACCTCGGCAAGGATATTTTCCTTATAATTAATCAACTCTGCGATAAGGGGAAGGGCCCGCTGATTGAGACGGTGTACAAGCATAGTTAATTCCCGGAGGTTTTCAGTGTAAGCAGGCTGCTTCTGCCAGGCAGTATCTGAACGACCGCAGGAGGTATCTTTCTGGTCATCCTTACGAGCTGCAGGGGTCATGTTCAGCTCCTGTTCCGTCAGGAAAAAATGAAAAGGCACTTCAGTTAATTCACTGGTCATCCTCTCGGCAGGGAGAGTATAATCGGTAACTAATTCATCGGAAGCAAGAACCGAATTACTGATGAAGGAACCGCCGGATTTCCTGCTTAGTTCAACTGCTTCCTGCAGTAACTCTTCAAACTGCTGGCGGAAAATATTTCCCCGCTCAATCCATCCTCTGGCTACACAGGGGAAGCCAGCCTGCAAAAAGAAAGAATGTTCTTTCATAATACGGGCAAAAAACAGATGGGTTTCCAGTGATAATGAAATATAATTTTTTGACATAAAGCCTCACGTTTTTTAATTAGAATATGTAAAAGAGAGAACTTTGTCTCTTGTACAATACTCCTTAATGTGCTACAA
>JBNMJJ010000422.1:0-1773 GCA_050873745.1 Lachnospiraceae bacterium
ACCTTATCCTGAAACTCCTCCAGCCTCTTTCCGGCTGCTGTTATAGCCGCCTCATCCTGGTCGATTCCGATAAATCTGCCCTTTTTCAGCCTTCTGCATACCGCCAGGGCATGTCCTCCGCCTCCCAGGGTGCCGTCCACATATATCCCATCCGGCCGGATACACAAGCCTTCTATCGTCTCCTCCAACAGTACGGAAGCATGTTTAAATTCCATTTTCACCTCGTCTTTTACTGCTTAAATGCCAAGCCCCAGCTCTGCCATATGCTCTGCAATCTCTTCCATATCTTCATAGGCTGCCGCATCTTCCCATTTGGCCTTGCTCCAGATTTCCACCCGGCTTGCAACACCTACTAAAACGGCCTCCTTCTCCAGCCCCGCAAATTCCCTCAGGACCGACGGAAGAAGAATTCTTCCCTGCTTGTCCACCTCTACGGTAGCTGCTCCTGCCAGGAAAAAACGGACGAACTGTCTGGCATCTTTGTTGGTAAGCGGTAAGGCTTTCAGCTTTCCTTCAAAATTCTGCCACTCTTCGTTATCGTACACAAAAAGACAGCCATCCAATCCCTTTGTCACAACGAATTCGTCTCCTAACGTTTCCCGAAACTTTGAAGGAATGATTAGCCTGCCCTTGGCATCAATCGTATGATTGTATTCCCCCATGAACATAACTCAATCACCCACTTCTTACCATTAAGCTCCACTTTTCACCACTTGTAATCCATTTTAATCCAAAAAGGAGGTATTGGCAAGCAAAAAACACAAAAAAATAAGCGCCTTGCTGTATTTCACAAAGCGCTTAAACTTCTCAACCATATCTTGTATTTATGTTATTTTCAGGCTACTAAATCTGGTTACAGGTTAAAATTTCCAGCCTGCTGCCTATACATTAAACCTAAACAGAATCACATCCCCGTCTTTCACCACATACTCCTTGCCTTCCATTCCCACCAGGCCCTTTTCCCTGGCAGCCGAAAGAGAGCCCTGCTCAAGTAAATCCTGATAGTTTACCACTTCTGCCTTAATAAAGCCCCGTTCAAAATCGGTATGAATCTTGCCCGCTGCCTGAGGAGCCTTGGTTCCCCGTTTGATGGTCCAGGCCCTGGTTTCATCTTCTCCTGCAGTCAGGTAGCTGATTAAACCCAAAAGATGGTAGCTGGCCTTAATCAATTTATCCAGACCCGACTCTTTAAGCCCCAGGTCTTCCAGAAACATAGCCTTTTCCTCCTCATCCAATTCGGAAATCTCCTGTTCAATCTGGGCACAGATGACAAAAACCTCACTCTGGTTTTCTCTAGCAAAGCCACGGACTGCCTCCACACCGCTGTTTGAGGCTCCATCATCAGCCAAATCTCCCTCTTCCACATTAGCGGCAAAAATAACCGGCTTTGCCGTAAGCAGATTCAGGCCGCCGAAAATATTTTCCTCATCTTCATCAACGCATTCATAGGCTCCGGCCAGCTTTCCCTCCTCCAAAACTGCCTTTACCTTTTTCAGAAGCTCCAGTTCTTTTCCCAGAGACTTGTCCATCCGGGCAGCCTTTTCCACCTTGGAGATTCTCCTCTCCAGAATTTCCAAATCGGAAAAAATCAATTCCAGATTAATGGTTTCAATATCCCTCAGAGGGTCTATGCTTCCGTCTACATGGATAACATTCGGATCTTCAAAACAGCGTACCACATGTACAACTGCATCTACTTCACGAATATTGGCAAGGAACTGGTTTCCCAGACCTTCTCCTTTGGATGCACCCTTTACCAGTCCGGCAATATCC
>JBNMJJ010000423.1:0-1752 GCA_050873745.1 Lachnospiraceae bacterium
AAAAACGGAAACCTCCGCATATTCCGCCTGATTAAGCTCCAGCTTAACCGACAGATTCTTTACTGTCCCGTCAATAACCGTCATGGGAACTTCATAAAAGCCCTCTGCATCCGTTTCCCCATTTTGGGCAAGAATACGCTTCTCCTGCCCTACAAGGCGTAAAGAAGAATAATTTGCCAGCAATATTTCCAGACAGACCGCAATCAGGGCTAAAATACATAACCCCCGGTATCTTTTGTATAAAGCATTCATTTTTTATCCCCTCTTATCTGAGCCTTTACCTCCTGTTTAAGCTCCATTTATCCACTCATAAAATCCAGTATATTTCGCTCACATCCTAACATTTTTTGATAAATATGTCAATTTTTTCCGCCCATAAAGCCTGTCTTTTTCCATAACTACACCATCGCCAAATCGACCCTTCTAAATCTTTTGGCCGGCTTATCCCAAACCACAGAAGGAAAAATTTATTTTCAGCAAAAGGAGCTTACCCAGGGCAATGCCTCTGCTTTGGGCATCGGCTATATGCTGCAGCAGGACCATCTGTTCAACTGGCGAAGTATATGGGAAAACGTCACCCTGGGCCTGGAGATGACAAAACAAAAGAATAAGAAGAATCTGGCCAGGGTCAGCGAACTTTTGGAAAAATACGGTCTGGCGGAATTTCGGGACAAAAAACCTTTCCAGCTCTCCGGCGGGATGAGACAGCGGGCCGCCCTTATCCGTACCATGGCCCTGAATCCGGATTTGCTTCTTCTGGATGAACCCTTCAGCGCATTGGACTACCAGACACGGCTTTCCGTTTCCGGCGACATCGGCAAGATTATCCGGGAAAATCAAAAGACCGCCATTCTGGTCACCCACAATCTTTCTGAAGCAATCAGCTTGGCCGACCGGGTAATGGTGATGAGCAAGCGGCCCACTCATGTGACAAGCCAGGTGGAAATCTCTCTTACGGTGCCGGATGCTTCACCCCTGGGCTATCGAAGCGCACCGGAATTTAACCGCTATTTTAATGCAATTTGGGAGGATTTGTGGGATGAAAAAGGAATTGGTTAATCAGCAGTTTCCCCTTTCCCAGGGGCAGCAAAATTTTTTAAAAAGCTACAAAGCGCATAAGGTGATGATTATTACCAGCAGACTGTTACTTTTAATTGCTTTTTTGGTTCTTTGGGAGGCCAGCGTGGCTTTCGGCTGGATTGACAGCTTCTTTTTCAGCAGCCCGAAAAGAATTGCCTCTCTTTTTCTGGAAATGACGAAGGATTATGTTATTTGGAAGCATATCAGCATAACCCTGTGGGAAACCCTTCTCAGCTTTTTACTGGTGACCCTGTTTTCCGTGTTCATTGCCGTGGGGCTGGTCTTTTTCCCCAGGCTGGCGGAAGTATTGGAGCCGGTGCTGGTGGTTTTAAACGCTCTGCCCAAGTCCGCCCTGGCTCCTTTGATTATCGTCTGGCTGGGAACCGGAATGAAGACCATCATTATTGCCGGAATGTCCGTGGCCCTGTTTGGCTCCATCATCAATATGTACACCGGCTTTTCCCAGGTGGAGGAGGAAAAGATAAAGCTGATTTATACTCTGGGAGGTACAAAAGGAGATACTTTAACGAAGCTCATCCTTCCCTCTTCCCTTTCCGTCATCGTCAGCAACATGAAAGTAAATATCGGCTTGTCTCTGGTGGGTGTAATAATCGGTGAATTTCTGGCGGCAAAAGAAGGTCTGGGCTATCTGATTATCTACGGCAGCCAGAT
>JBNMJJ010000424.1:0-1750 GCA_050873745.1 Lachnospiraceae bacterium
GCTCTCACTGCCCAAATCCAGCCTGTGACGCAGGCAGTCCACTTCCTTCATTCCACTTTTGGCAGAATACTGGAATATTTTACAGGTCAGTTCAAAGGAGCCTACATCTATGGCAGCAAACAATCTTAACTTCATTCTACTTTGCTCCTTTCTCACGGGTATCCCTTAAGCCCAGAAGATAATCGATAAACTGCTGAGCGCATCTGCCCGACAGACCGCCGTGGGCCAGCTCCCATTTATTTGCCTCGGCCAGCAGCTTGTCCCTGTCCATCCTCATTCCATGCCGTTCTGCCAGTACACTCACTATCTGTTCAAATTCCTTCTTATCCGGCGCACAGAAAAAAATAGTCACGCCAAAGCGGGCCACCAGGGAAAGCTTCTCCTGAACCGTATCTCCTGCATGGAGGTCATCCCTTCTGTCCTCTTTGTCGGAGAATTTCTCCCGTACCAGATGCCTTCGGTTGGAAGTGGCGTAAATCAGCACATTCCCCGGCTTTTTCTCCAGCCCTCCCTCAATAACCGCTTTCAAATACTTATATTCTACCTCAAAATCTTCAAAACTTAAATCATCCATATAAATAATGAATTTGTAATTCCGGTTTTTAATCTGTGCAATCACATCATTCAGAGCCTGGAACTGGTGCTTGTAAATTTCGATAATCCTAAGCCCGTCCTCATAATACCGGTTGGCAATGGCCTTGATGCTGGAGGATTTCCCCGTTCCCGCATCCCCGAACAGAAGGCAGTTGTTGGCCTTTCTTCCATAGACAAAGGCCTCCGTATTGTCAATCAGCTTCTTCTTGGGAATCTCATAACCGATTAAATCATCCAAATGGACGTGGGCAATATTGGAAATGGGAACAATTCTTGCCCCTTCCCCGGTCTGCTCCACTCTGAAAGCCTTGTGAAGCCCGAATTTTCCCACTCCATAGTCCCCATAAAAGGCGGTCAGCCTGCCCTTCATTTTTTCCGGGGAAGAAGCCTCCTTCAATTCCTGTGCAAGAGCGCAGATACGGTCTCTTATCCGGCGGTTATATATCCCGCTCTCCTGGCTGCCTGCCCGGTAATCTTCCACCAGTTCAAATCCTTCCACCCCCACCCCCTTCATGACAGAGGCAAAATCATAATGAAAAAATTCCCTGAAAATGGCAATGTCATGCAGCGCCGCCTGATTGATGCTGCCTTCTATGGCTCCCCGGATTTCACAGCCTTTACTGTAGCCGTTTTCATGGCCCACCAGAAGATGGGTCAAATAACAGTGCCAGAGATTCCCTGAAAAGCCATAACGGCCCGCCAGCTTAAGCAGTTCATGAATAACCTTATAACAAACCCCTGCCAGCTCCCCTTTTTGCGCCCCTGAAGACTTACTGTTTTCCATCAGCCAGACCGCATCCTTAAGCAGCTCTCCCTCTTCAAATTCCCGATAAACGATTAATTCCTGTTGTCGCATAGTATGTCTCTTCCCTTTTGTTTTAACACGCACTAATAGTTGCCCAAAATCTTCATATTGGTGGTTTCCTCACGCAGTCCTCTGAGGGCATTCTTCACCCCGCTGTCCATAAGGTTTCCGTCAAAATCAATAAAAAAGCGGTATTCAAAGCTCCGTTCCGGAATGGGTCTGGATTCAATCTTGGTCAGATTCAGATTATTATAAATAAAATGGGACAAAATATGATACAATGAGCCGCTTTCATGGGGAATCTCAAAGCACAGACTGACCTTGGAAGCCTTTTTCAAAAAAATCTTCCGA
>JBNMJJ010000425.1:0-1745 GCA_050873745.1 Lachnospiraceae bacterium
ATCATGCGCCTTTTCAAGCCTATCCTTTTAATGATTTTGGTTCTGAAGCTTTTTATAAGTGGTGTGAAATGAAGGATATTTGCCCTACCATAGCAGGGCAGCCAGGGCATACCGAGTGGCATCAGAAGAAGATTGATGAGGCGATGGCAAATTATATTCCGGCCAAGGAAGCATATGATGAGAAATATCCTTCAGGAAGGGCAGAAAACACCTGCTATACAAAGCCCGGGGAGATACCGGATACTTATGATGAATATCTGGATTATTTCTGTACCAGACAGAAAGCAAAAACGGCATATGAGAACTGCCTGATTGATGCAGACAGGGTGGGAGCAGCGAGTATGCCTTATGGGGAGATGAGAAAATATGGAAACGTACTACAGGATTTCCTGGATTCAGGACTTCTTATGGAACATGAAAAAGAGGAGGTAATGAAACGTTATAGTGGATTTTTGAAAGTGGATGAGGAGCAAACAGAGGGCAAGACAACGCAGGCACAAAGGAGGAAGAAATAATGTCGTTGAGAGAGAAGGATATACTGAGGATGCGGCAGGAGGGACTACAGAGAAAACATAACAGCATTTACGGCAGTCATGTGTTTATTAATCGTCAATACATAGAGTTCATCATGGAGGAAATTTATCCGCCGATGGTAAGGCTCATGCTTCCAAAATCATTTATGGATATGCCTCCTGCTGTGGCGAAGCAGAAATATCCGTCAGAGCATCGGCCCACAGTGATTAAAACCAGCCCTGATTTGGCGATAAACTTTGCCTTTCAGTATTTTGAAGAAACGATTCCGGAAGAAGAGATTGCAAAAGCGGCAAAATATTATTACTGTATGTTCCAAAAATGTTATCCGGGCTATGGCTATCTGGAATATGACCAGGGCTTTAGGGATGCAAAAGAAGAGCATGTACTGGCCTGGTACATTTACAGTAATCCCACCATGACGAATACGGTCTTTAATATCCATGCCTTTACCGCAGTGGAAGGCCGTCTGCTGCAATGTATATTCAATGCGCCGGAGAAGCCCTTCCTGCACTGGAAACCATATGTGTTTGAGGTGTTTCGGTCGATTGTCTCGGGAAGAGAAGCGTAAGAAGGAGGAGAGAACAGGATGATAGCAGAACAGATTAGGGTTAGCCCGTTTCCCGTGAGCCAGGTAATTGACTGTGAGATAAAAAAGGCACCCAATGAACATGGCCAAGCATATGTAAAGGGGTATCTGCCGCCACAAAAGGAGGATGCCTGTCTGACCCTGCTTACCCAGGGAAGGGGAGTGCAGATTGAAGGGATTGGCGATAAGGGAGAAAGCAGGGTGATTTTTCAGGGAAGGATAAAGGAAGGAAAAATCCGCAGGGAGAATCAGTTGCTGGTATTGGAGCTTTACTTAATTACCTCAACCTATCTAATGGATATACAAAAAAGAATCCGTTCCTTCCAGACACCGGGAATGTCCTATCAGAAAATCTTTGATACGGCAATGGAGGCTTATCCGGGTGGAGGCTGTATTTTAACCGTAGGGCAGGAAGAGGTAACAAAGGAGCTGATTGTGCAGTATCAGGAAACGGATTGGGAATTTATCAAACGTTTGGCCAGCCATCTGCAGACGGTGATTATACCGGAGGTGCAGACGGAAGGGGTAAGGGTATATGCGGGCCTGCCTCAAAGAAGCACAGGCATCCGAAGCGAAACGTCCAGCTATAGAGCCTGCAAGCTTATCCAGAGCTATCTTGAAAAGC
>JBNMJJ010000426.1:0-1744 GCA_050873745.1 Lachnospiraceae bacterium
GCAATAGCCAATCCTACAGTAGAGGAGATTCTTCAGGCAGAGGCGGAGAGTGAAAGATGGGTCTGCCGTCTGGCGGGAGTAAACAGGCTGATGTGAGATGCCACGAAGCGGCATGGAGGATAGTGTAAAAAGTTTAGACGGGAAAAGGTAGAATGACGATAGTATATTTTGTTTTAATTTTCGGAATTATTGTATTGGCTCATGAATTTGGGCATTATTTATTAGCTAAAAGGGGCGGAATCCATGTGGTGGAATTTGCCATCGGTATGGGGCCTAAATTATGCGGCTTTCATAAAAACGGCACGGATTATGTTATCCGGCTTTTACCTATTGGGGGAGCCTGTATGTTTGAGGGGGAGGATGGATTGAATGAAGCCGAAGAAGGGCCTTCGGAAAATTCTTTTAATTCGGCTCCGGTCTGGACCCGGATTTCATCGGTGGTGGCAGGGCCTTTGTTCAATTTTATTCTGGCTTTTTTTCTGAGCCTCATTCTGGTGGGAATGGGAGGAAGCGACCGCACGGTGATTTTGGGAGTGATGGAAGGCTATCCGGCCCAGGAAGCGGGAATCCTGCCGGGAGATGAAATTATTTCCATGAATGGGGAACGGGTTTATGTGTCCCGGGAGATTCAAATTAACACTTATTTGAACGGGGAAACCCCTATGGACATCGAGTACAGGCGTGACGGTGAGGTATATGCCACTCAAATTACGCCAAAATATAATGAAGAAATGGGACGGTATCTGGTTGGTTTTCAGGGCTATGGGGAATATGTGGATGCCAAGGGGCTGAATTTATTCCGTTATGGCTACTATGAACTCAGATACAGTTTTGTGTCCACGTTGAAGAGTCTGACTATGCTGGTCAAGGGAAAGGTCAGCGCCAAGGAATTATCCGGGCCTGTGGGCATTGCCCAGATGATTGATGAGGTGGCAGAGGAAACGGCGCCCTACGGCCCCAAACTTCTGTTCTTAAATATGTGTAATATCGCCCTGTTTTTAAGCGTCAATCTGGGGGTATTGAATTTGCTGCCTCTGCCTGCTCTGGACGGCGGACGGCTGGTGTTCTTGCTGTTAGAAGCGGTGCGTGGAAAGCCGGTGCCGCCGGATAAGGAAGGCATGGTGCATTTTGCCGGCCTGGTTGCCCTGATGGCCCTGATGGTTTTCGTTCTGTATAATGACCTGGTGAGGCTGTTTAGTTAGTCCGGCGAATGGTGGCTATTCGCTGAACCGGGGGGCTGCTTTGTGTGGCTTCTGTGTGTGGGATTTTTGCGAGGGAATTTTTCCGTGTGTGAGGCATTTGTTGAGGTTTCTGTGAGGGGAACTCTTGTGAAGCAATTTTCTGAAGCGGCGGAGAGCGAAAGGAGTATTCGCCGCATAAGAAAGTGATATTTCTCAGGAAATTAGGCATATGGAAGAAAATAGTTTCTTTCTGCCTAATTTTTTGCTGGAAATACGAGATTGTGCGTAAAAATAGTTTACATAATTTTAATATTTTCTATATACTGAAAAATTTGTCCGTATTGCCCAAGATTCTTCTGATTTTTGGGCAGTACGGATATATTTTTTTCTATATGGAAAAAGTCATCTTATCTGGGGACGTATACGAGGGAAAATGATGAGTATATTGGGGATTTTTGGGCATTGAAAGAGAAAAATATCGTATATGCCTAGGTGTGAAGAGAACTTTTTAGGTTCTTATCAAATAATTTTATTAAAAAGTAATTGACAGATGAAAATATATA
>JBNMJJ010000427.1:0-1741 GCA_050873745.1 Lachnospiraceae bacterium
ATATAGCTTTCCACAATATCCAGCTCCTGCATCTGGTCGAAGCCTTCGAATACCAGACCGCACTCGAAGCCTGCCTTAACTTCCTTCACGTCATCCTTGAAACGTTTTAAAGAAGCCAGGTTGCCCTCGAAAATCTGCTCGCCTTCACGGGTAATTCTTACCTTGCAGCCTCTCTGGAATACACCATCCAGCACATAGGAACCGGCAATGTTACCAATCTGGGATGCCTTGAAAATCTGGCGCACTTCGGCATGACCGATAACCTTTTCCTCGAATACAGGGTCAAGCATTCCCTTCATGGCAGCTTCAATATCCTCGATTGCCTGATAAATTACCTTATACAGACGAATATCCACGCCCTCCTGCTCTGCCGTCGCCTTTGCGGTTGCATCAGGACGAACGTTGAAGCCGATGATGATTGCGGAAGAGGTTGCTGCCAGGGTAACGTCGGATTCATTGATAGCGCCTACGCCGCCGTGGATACATTTTACCACTACCTCTTCATTGGAAAGCTTCATCAGGGACTGCTTCACTGCTTCCACGCTGCCCTGTACATCCGCTTTGACAATCAGGTTAAGCTCTTTCAGATTGCCTTCCTGAATCTGGCTGAACAAATCGTCCAGAGACATTTTACTTCTGGTCTCTTCCAGTTTCTTTTCTTTATTGTGTGCCACGAAGGTTTCCGCATAGGACTTCGCCATCTTATCGCTGTCATGGGCAAGGAATACCTCACCTGCGTTGGGCACATCGCTTAAGCCCAGGATTTCCACCGGTGTGGAAGGTCCTGCTTCTTTTACCCTTCTTCCCTTATCGTCAATCATGGCTCTTACCTTACCATGGCTGGCTCCTGCGGAAATAAAGTCTCCTACCTTCAAAGTACCCTTTTGTACCAGAACGGTAGCTACCGGTCCCCGGCCTTTATCCAGCTCGGCCTCGATAACCAGACCTCTTGCTTTTCTCTTAGGATTAGCTTTTAACTCTAAAATATCCGCTGTTAAGAGAATCATTTCCAAAAGCTCCTGAATGCCCGTTCCTGTCTTTGCAGAAACTGGTGCAAAAACGGTGCTTCCACCCCAGTCCTCGGGAATCAGCTCATACTCGGACAATTCCTGCTTAACACGGTCAATATTGGCATTGGGCTTATCGATTTTATTTACCGCAACGATAATTTCAATGCCTGCCGCCTTGGCATGATTGATAGCTTCCACCGTCTGGGGCATTACGCCGTCATCCGCTGCCACCACCAGAATCGCAATATCGGTGGCATTTGCACCACGCATACGCATAGCGGTGAAGGCCTCGTGTCCCGGTGTATCCAAAAAGGTAATCTTCTGGTCGTTCACCTTTACCGTGTAAGCTCCGATATGCTGGGTAATGCCGCCTGCCTCACGGTCGGTTACATTGGTTTTGCGGATGGCATCCAGAAGGGAGGTTTTTCCATGGTCAACATGACCCATAACGCAGATTACGGGTGCTCTGTTTACCAGAGTATCCTGCGCATCCTCTTCCTCCTTCAACAACTCTTCAATCACATCCACCTTAACTTCCTGTTCGCACATAATATCGTATTCAATAGCGATATTTTCCGCATCTTCAAAGGAAATTTCCTGGTTTACCGTAACCACCCTGCCCTGTAAAAACAGCTTCTTAATGATTACCGCAGGCTGCAGCTTCATCTTCTCCGCCAGTTCCTTGATGGTAATGGTTTCCGGCAGGGTAATAACCTTTATCTGTTCAACAG
>JBNMJJ010000428.1:0-1732 GCA_050873745.1 Lachnospiraceae bacterium
AAAATTGCCTTCCGGTCAGGCAACTTTTCCTGCTTTCTGGACCCTGGGTGCAGATTTCACCTTAGACGGAATCATCAATGACGCCCAGGGTGACGAATGGCCCTTGTCCGGTGAGATTGATATTATGGAATCCATCGGAGACCCCAAGGTAGTGTATCAGACGCTGCATTACAGTGATACGAAGAAAGAAGGCTATACCCGTTGGGCGGATAACGGAAATTATGCAGGAAATGGGAAAAGAACGTCTATCACTTCTCCCGGAAAGGTCATCGACGGGGAAAACTATCATGTATTCGGCATCGAATGGTCTCCGGGAAGGTTGGAATGGTATGTGGATGACCGGGTGGTCAGAATCGTGGATTATCATGATGATGCAGCCGCTTTGGCCGCACTGGACCGGCCCCAGTATATTCAGTTAAATTTTGCCACTGGAGGAAACTGGGCCGGAGATGCGGGCAGCAATTTAGCAGGGCAGACCTTCAAGATTGAATCGGTGTACTATACCAGGAATGCAGAACAGCAGGCTGCTGCGGAAAAATATTATGCCAATACGGCGGCTTTAAAGGCAAGCGACGTTACCATCACCCAGGGAACCGCTCCCGATTTGTTAAAGGGTGTTTCTCTGATTCCCGGCTCCGGCAGTGTGGAGGTGGAAAAATATACTATCGACTATTCCGTTGACAATGAATATATGTTCACCACCTCCCCGGATTTGACGGATAACTCCGCCAGCAACGATGAGGCAAGAACCAAAGTGGAGTGCATGGTGGGCGGAGTAAGTGAGCAAAATAAGCTGGCAGAATTACCCGCAGGGGAATATAATCTCCACTATTCCGCTCTGTGTGAGGGGAAGCCGTCAGTGCGTAAAACGGTGAAATTAACGGTGGTCGAAGCAGAGAGGTAGAGGGGAAAGTAAAGAGAAAAAAGGGAGCGGATTCGGCTCCCTTTTTTTACGTTTTAATTACGGAAATTTAAATTTTTGTTAACTTTGAAAATTCTGGTTGAAACTTTTTTTTTGTGTGGTATATCTATTAGAGGAGAATGTTTTAAATCTGAATAATAATGACGGAATATCGAGTGGAATTTAATGGTTTTCAGCAGCTTTGCATTTATTATATACTTTTTGCCCATATTTTTGTTTTTCTATTTTTTGTTTCCACCTTTTTATCGAAATGTAGTTATCCTGATTGGAAGTTTAATCTTTTACTACTATGGGGTAAAGGACCAGCCGGAGTATCTGCTTTTGATGTTATTGTCCATAGTAGTCAATTTTGTGACCGCAAGGATGATGGTGCAGACCCGGGGGAGAGTGGGAAGGAAGGTCTGGCTGCTGGTGGGGCTTTTCTATAATTTCGGTTGTCTTTTTATTTTTAAATATCTGGATTTTCTGCTAGAAAATATTACTGCGGCGGGAAGGTATCTGGGGCAGGATTTTGCGCTTTCACCGGTGAATCTGGTACTGCCTATCGGAATCAGCTTTTATACTTTTCAAATCAGCTCTTATCTGATTGATGTTTACCGAAAAGAGGTAAGGGTGGAGCATTCTCTTTTGAATCTGGCCACCTATCTGAGTATGTTTCCTCAGTTGGTTGCAGGACCGATTGTGACCTACTCTCAGATACAGGAGAGGCTTACGAATCACCGTACCTTCTGGGAGGATGCGGAAGAGGGGGCCAGAGAGTTTACCATTGGTCTGGCTTCAAAGGTGCTGATTGCCAACCGTGTGGGAGGC
>JBNMJJ010000429.1:0-1732 GCA_050873745.1 Lachnospiraceae bacterium
ATTTCACTGATGTTCACAACGGGTATTCATGTTCAAAAAATACCTGCCATGCGGGGACTCCTGAAATTAGACAAAATCGAAATTGCCGTAATTGCCGGCAGCATAATTCTGGTTTTTCTTATGGATTTTTGCGGCTACCGTAAAAACATGGTCTTCCCGGAGCTTGTTCAGGAAAAGAAAAATACTGTACGATACATGATTTTTTATCTGCTGATTATTCTGATGTTCATTTTCGGTATCTATGGCCCGGGCTATCAAACAGAACAATTTATTTATATGCAGTTTTAACTTAAAGCATAATGGAAGTGAGTAAGATGATGAAAAAGAAATTGGCAAGAATAACGTTTATACTGCTGCTGTTCATTACTTTTTATTTTATCTCCACCGTATTGAGCATCAAATCTCCTCATGGGATTGACCAGAAAGAGAGTATGTACTGGCAGCCTCATGATTCCATCGATGTGGTCATGATGGGAAGCAGCCATATTCACTGCAACATTAATACAGGTCTTTTGTGGGAAAATTATGGAATCGCCGCCTATGATTACAGCGGGGCAGAACAGCCTTTATGGATGACCTATTATTATTTGGAGGAATTATATAAGTATCAGTCCCCCAAAGTAATCGTTCTGGATTTGTATGCGCCGGCACGCTTCAAGGACGATTATCAATATACCTGGATTTCCGAAAATATTTACGGAATGCGTTTTTCTCTGAATAAACTTAAGATGCTGGCAGCCAGCGTTGAACCGGAAAAGCTTACCGACTATTTTCCTTCTTTCGGGGTTTACCACAGCAGATATGCGGATTTGGAGGCAGATGATTTTGACCGTTTTTTCTGGAACAGCGACCAAATGGAAAACTTTAAGGGCTACACGCCTTATTTAAAAAGAACCCCTCAGACCAGGCCCGTCATCCAGGAAAATCGGGCCGATGGCTTCACTGCCAAATCCCTGAAGTATTTGAACAAAATCATTAAATTTGCCAAAAAACATAATACAGAATTAATCTTAATTGCCGCCCCCTATGTTGCCACTGATGAAGACACCAGAACCTACAATCAGGCAGCAGAAATTGCCCGCAAAAATAATCTTTTGTTCATAAATTATAATGAGCATTATGATGAAATCGGCTTAAACTTTGAGGAGGATTTTTATGATGCGTCCCACTTAAACTATTGGGGAAGCTGCAAATTCACCGATTATCTTGCACAGTTTTTGTCCTCCTATGAACAGGTTCAGGACCGCCGGGGCCAGGAGGGCTATGAATCCTGGGATGAAAATGCACGGATTATTTTGGACTATGTAAAACAGCACAGTCAAGATGCCGTGTTGCCATAGTTTTCTTTTTCGGATAGATTTTCCGGAATCAAATATGGGCATTGTCTGGAGAATAAGTGTGTGCTATACTCCATTTATGGGAAACCATAGGGCCGGGCGGCTGCCCTCTTTTTCGGAGGGGCTAACCCTCCAGAGGAAAGAAAGGAGGGCGTTGCCAAAGATGATTACATATTCTGATTTGGTTCAGACTGGAATATTCATTGTAACCCTTGCTAGTCTGTGTTACCAGATATTCAGGGGAAAACGAAAATAGCCGCCATTATGTTCTGACCCCAAAAAGTTAGACAAAATTGATGGTTACGAAACTAATGAGGATTGAATTCTGTATTCAACAGGACTCAGTCCTTTTAGTTTTGCTTTAATTCGTTTGTTATTATAATAATCTATGTATC
>JBNMJJ010000430.1:0-1728 GCA_050873745.1 Lachnospiraceae bacterium
ATATTTAAAAATACGAAAGGATAAATTGTCTGTCAAACTATGATAAAAACAAACAAATTCTACCGAGAAGGAGGAACGCCAAATGACCATTAACCTTATCTTTTTAATTACCGTGTTCGCTGCAGGTCTGCTCTCCTTCTTTTCCCCATGTATTCTGCCTCTTCTTCCTGTTTATTTGGGGTATTTTTCTAACGGTGAAGAAGAAAGCCGCTCCTCTCTTTGGCTGCGATTGAGAAAAACGGCTGCATTTGTAGGAGGAATTTCCGTGTCCTTTTTCGCCATCGGCTTCGGCGCAGGATTGGCAGGCTCCTTCATTCAAGGCAGCCTTTTCCGCCTTTTTTGCGGTATTGTCATCATTTTCATGGGACTGCATCAGATGGGACTTATTGTCATCCCCATTCTGAATCGGCAAAAAACAATTTCCTCTCCAATGCAGTCCCAGAACGGTCTGCTGGGTTCCTTCCTTCTGGGCTTTTGCTTTTCCTTTGGATGGACGCCCTGCATCGGCCCCATTTTAGCCACGGTTCTTGGCTTTTCCCTGAACCAGAGCAGCTCCTTGGTAGGTGGAATGCTGCTGCTGTTATATGCAGCCGGGCTGGCCATTCCTTTTCTGGCTCTGGCGGTAGGCTCACATTTTCTTCTGGAAAAAACCCGTAAGCTGCTGCCCTATCTGGATAAACTAAAAATCCTCGGCGGCATACTGGTCGCCATCATGGGAATCTGGATGATTGCAGGCACCGTACCCTCTCTTACGACCCAGACCCGGGCCGCAGGCGAAACCGGTTTTACTGCCTTAAACGGAGATACCGTGTATCTTTCCGACCTGGAGGGCAAAAAGGTCTATCTGAAATTCTGGGCTACCTGGTGTCCGGTATGCCTTGCCGGAATGAAAGAGTTTGATGAACTTGCACAGGAATATGCCGATTCGGATGAGGTTGTAGTGTATTCCGTAGTTGCCCCCGGCTATTTTAACGAGATGGATTTAAAGCAATTCACGGATTGGGCCACAGGACAGGAATTGACCTTCCCCATTCTTTTCGATGAAGACGGAATCCTGAATCAAAAATTCGGCATTCAGGGCTATCCCACTTCCGTCTTTTTGGATGAAAACCTGAATCCTGCCGAAACCCATATCGGTCACCTTAATAATGATGAAATTCGGGAAAAGCTAGCCAACCTTGCGCCCTGATGAAGGCTTTTCCTTATCTTAACCGACTAAAGAAGGAGGATTACCAATGAAAAAATTTTGGAAATTATCTGGGAAGGCTGCTTTGTTTGGTTTGCTTCTTTCCCTCGCCGGATGCGGTATAGATACCCCGACGAAAACACCTGACACTGCCGGCACTGCTAACGCCGTACTTCCCACAACCGTAGAGGACCAGGAATGGAAAGAGGCTGACAACCTGAAAAACCTGAGAGAAATCTATTACGCCGGAGGCTGCTTCTGGGGCGTTGAATCCTACTTTTCCCAGATTCCCGGAGTTTATGACGTAACCGTCGGTTATGCCAACGGCACTACCGAAAATCCCGATTATAAGTCCGTATGCAGCAACACCACCGGCCATGCAGAGACGGTACATGTGCTGTACGACCCGGAGCTTGTCAGCCTTCAGACTTTGACGGAGCATTTTTTCAAGATTATTAACCCGCTGACTTTGAACAAGCAGGGAAATGACGTGGGAAGCCAGTACCGCAGCGGTATTTATTATGCCGATGAACAGGATGTGG
>JBNMJJ010000431.1:0-1711 GCA_050873745.1 Lachnospiraceae bacterium
ATGAATCAGAGTCAGCAGGCGGTTCGCATTCTTATGTATTTCGTGAGAAAAACGCACCACATCCCTTTCCTCAGCCATACCGTTTTCAATCAATTCGGCATAACCGGAAATGGCCGTCAAAGGGGTTTTCAGTTCATGAGATACATTGGCAGTAAAATCCTGACGAACCCTGGCGCTTTTTAAAATATCCTCATGCTGCTTATAGATAGTCTTCATAAAGGGCTTCAGTTCATCATAAGTGTCAATTTCTCTGAAGCTGTCCGGACGACTTGCCAGCCCCTCTATGGGCTTTACCAGCTTCCGAGTCAGGAAATGGGCAAAAATCATACATAAAAGAAACAGAAAGATGGCCAGAAGCAGGATTACCGGAAAGGCATTATTAAAGATACTGAACAGATTGTCCGTTTCCCTGGATACTCTCAGAACGCAGCCGTCCTGACGCAAAACGGCATAGTAGAAGGCATCTTTATCCAGGGTATCAGAACGGCGGACAGCATAGCCCTCTCCCTTTCCTCGGGCTTTAACTATTTCCTCCCGATTTCGGTGGTTTTGCAGTTTTTCTTCTGAAGCCTCACTGTCATAAACCACGTTTCCTTCTTCGTCCACCAGCGTAATCCTTAAATCCCCGGAAAGCAGCCGGTTAAAATCTTCTTCACTGATACCCTCATGGGTGAAACTGCCAAGAAGCTGGGCTGTTGTTTTTAAATCCGCCCATACCTGTTTCCTGAACAGGTTGTAAAAAATAGCGCTGGTGAAAATCAGGGTCAAAAAAATGGCCAGGGCTGCGATTTCCACCAACTGTCTGTTAATTTTCTTCTTCATTATTCTAACATATAACCCACATTTCGGATGGTCTTAATCATGCTGCCCCTTTCCCCCAGCTTCTGCCTCAGGGTCTTGATGTGCATATCCAGAGTGCGGGATTCTCCTTCAAAATCGGTTCCCCACACCCTTTCCATAATAATCTCACGGGAGGTAACGATTCCGGCATTCTGCAATAACAACTGCAAAAGCCTGAACTCCTTAAAGGTCAGCTCTACGGGCTTGTCCTCCACCCAAACAGCATGCTTTTCATTATCCAGCAAAATTCCGTTCAGCGCATAGGCCCTTTCCTCCTGAGTTCCCTGACACCGGCGCAGGAGAGCCTTAATGCGGGAAACCAGTTCCATAACCCCAAAGGGCTTAGTCAGATAATCATCCGCTCCCTGGTCCAGCCCCTTCACCTTGTCCAGCTCTGTGGTTTTTGCCGTCACCATAATAATCGGAATCTTCCGGCTCTCAGGATTGCTTCTAATCTCTTTCACGATGCTCAGACCGTCCTCGTCCGGCAGCATCACATCCAAAACGATGAGATTGGGCAGCTTTTCCTTCATACTGGCATAGAAGTCCTTCGCACATTCAAAATCCTGAATATGATAACCGCTGTTCTTTAAAGCAAAGGCCTCTATTTCTCTGATATTCTTATCATCTTCAACAATGTAAATCAACGCCATAAATTATTCCTTTTTAAGGCAGGGCATACTTCTTTTTCAGCTCTTTATATTTAATCTTAAACTCTTCGTTATTCTTCTCTTTCATTTCTTCCAGATAACCGTGGGGAGCCAGATTGTCTTCCGCCACCTCCTCAATGCAGACCACAATGTTGGAGCAATGGTCCGTTACCCGCTCGTAGCTGGTAATAACATCGGAATATACGAAGCCCATTTCAATG
>JBNMJJ010000432.1:0-1706 GCA_050873745.1 Lachnospiraceae bacterium
CGCCTGTTTATCGGTGTTGATTCCAATGAATTCCACACCCTCAATCGCTTCATCAACCATTCTATTTACAGCATTATTGCCTGCACCGCCAACTCCAACAACGACTATTTTTGCAGCAGACTCAGCATCATTTGTTTTAATCTCAAGCAAAGGTTTGTCCTCCTTTATTCCCTAACAGCATTAAAATCTCACATTATTCATCATATAATTATTTTGGGGATTAAGCAATAACTTTTTTAAAAAATTGCTGGTAAAAAATCTACCCAAACGGTCTTGACAGGCTCCGCGGCTAGTCTTTATTGAAGGTAATATTCTTCGTACTCTCGTCGTAGTTCTCCATTCTGAGCACTCCCGTTTCCCCCTCAAGCTGCGGCAAAATAGCCTTCAGCCTTACAATCTTGTCATCGATATTACTGGCGTCTCCCAGCCTTACCCGAATGTTTTCAAAATACAATGTCATCTCCTCGTTTTGGTCGAAATAGATTTTATCCGTACTTATTTCATACTTGGCAAGCAACTGGGTAATATCCAGGATAGCCTGAAAAATAGCTTCATTTCCCACCGGAAGCCTCTCATGCAAAATGACATAGTCGAAGTTAAGCCCCGTAATCTGCGGTATTCCTTCCGTTCTGGCATCAGAGGTCTCCACGATTATCCCATCCTTGTCAAAATACATGTATTTCCCCAGATACTCCACATAGCCTGCAACCGACTTTTCGTAGACGGTAATCTTTATAGTATCCGGGGAAAGAATACTGACACTCATTTTTTCCACAAAGGGTATTCCTGAAATATCCTTATTTCTGTACTTCAGGGAAAGATAAAGGGAATTATGGTCGAGACCGTTTTCTATCACTATTTCGACAATTTCATCATTGCTGTAGTGTACATTTCCTTCCACAATAATGGTTTTTATCGTATACCGGCCAAGAACCAGAAATACGGCTGCCGCCACCGCCAGGGCAATACTAAAGACCACCAGTGCCTTAAACGGCAGACTATGTACTTTTTTCACCTTCCACTCCTTTTTCTCACCTATAATCTGTTCTTTCTTTTTTGTTTGCCTTTATACCGGCCTTCTTTTTTCTATCCATTCTTTAACCGGATGCCTCTTCCCACACTGAGCGCCAGCCCCATTTCAATCAAAAGAAACATAATGGAAGAACCTCCGTAGCTGATAAAGGGAAGGGAAATACCCGTATTGGGGATGGTATTGGTTACTACGGCAATATTCAAGATTACCTGAATGGCAATATGGCCCATTACTCCCACCACCAGAAGAGCCCCAAATAAGTCGGTGGCATTGCTGGCAATAATCATCAGCCGCCAGATTAACAGAATAAACATCATGATGATGCAGATTCCTCCAAACAGTCCCAGTTCCTCGCAGATAATGGAAAAAATCATATCGTTCTGCATTTCCGGCAAAAAGCCCAGCTTCTGCATACTCTGTCCCAGTCCCTTGCCGAAGATTCCTCCTGAACCGATGGCGTACAGCGACTGTAAGGTCTGAAAGCCGGTTCCGGAAGAGTAATTTTCCGGATTCAGCCAGGCCAGAATTCGATTGCTTCGAAAGCCCAGTCCCTCAAGACTGTCAAGCTGTGTCAGGGCAATGACGAAGGCCCCTGCCCCCGCCAGTCCAATGGCCCCGATTCCGATAAAACGTTTATAATCCGGGCTGGCTACGAACAGCATCAGAAAGGCGA
>JBNMJJ010000433.1:0-1668 GCA_050873745.1 Lachnospiraceae bacterium
ACCTTTTCCTGAGCGAAAAAAGGAGCCCTTGGCCTATCTGTCGGTGAAATACTCCATGCCCCTGTGGCTGACGGAGCATTTTCAGGAGTGTTATGGGGAAGAAATCACCGAAAAGCTTCTGGAAGCCTTTCTTAAGGGGCGTCCGGTGACCGTAAGGGTAAGGGAAGACCTTACGGATGAGGAGCTGGAAACCCTGAAAAAGAGCTGGGCCAGTCAGCAGATTCTGGCCAAACCCCACCCCTGTCTTTCCTATGCCTATACACTGGAGGGAGTGGAGGGGCTGTCCAATGTAGCAGGCTTTCAGGAAGGTCTGATTGGGGTACAGGATGTCAGCAGCATGCTGCCGGTTCAGGTGGCAGGAATAGAAGAAGGAATGCGGATTCTGGATGTCTGCGCCGCCCCGGGAGGAAAAGCGGTGCATGCAGCTTTAAAGCTGAGAGGTACGGGACAGGTGCTTGCCCGGGATATTTCTTCCTATAAAACGGCCTTGATTGAGGAAAATGCAAGGCGGCAGAAGCTTACCAATCTGCAGACTGAGGTTTGGGACGCCACCCATGAGGACCCGGATAAGGAAAATTGGGCGGATGTTCTCTTTTGTGATTTGCCCTGTTCGGGGCTTGGGATTATGGGCAGAAAGCGGGATATTAAATACCGCATCAGGCCGGAAAGTCTGGAAGAGCTGGTTCTTTTGCAGCAAAAAATACTTACTGCGGTCTGGCCTATGGTAAAGCCAGGGGGAGTGCTGATTTACAGCACCTGTACCATCAATGAGAAAGAAAACCAGAAACAGATACAGTGGATAACCGAAAATCTTCCCTTCGAGACAGAAGCGATGAAAGAGCTGCCCAAGGAGTTAAAGGCGGCGGAGGGGCCCTGGGGGCTGCAGTTGCTTCCGGGAATACAGGACACGGACGGTTTTTTTCTGGCAAAATTAAGGAGACGATAATGGATATTAAGTCGATGACCCCGGAGGAAGTGAAAGACAGGGTGGAGGAACTGGGGGAAAAAGGATTCAGAGGGGCCCAGCTTTTTCAGTGGATGCACGGGAAACTGGAGCAGGATTATGATAAGATGTCCAACCTGTCCAAAGCTCTGCGGGAACAGTTGAAGGCCAGGGAGCCCATGGTGAATCTGGAAATGGTTCAGATGCAGGAGTCCGCTCAGGATGGAACAAGGAAGTATCTTTTTCGGCTCCCGGACGGGAATCTGGTGGAAAGCGTGTGGATGAAATACCATCATGGAAACAGCGTGTGTATTTCCTCTCAGGTAGGCTGCAGAATGGGCTGCCGTTTCTGTGCCTCTACCCTGGACGGACTGGAGCGAAATCTTCTGCCCTCTGAGATGCTGGAGCAGATTTATTCCATTATCCGTCATACGAAGGAGAGGGTAAGCAATATTGTAGTAATGGGGACAGGAGAGCCTCTGGATAACTATGATAATCTGCTGAAATTTATCCGGCTGATTAGTTCACCTCAGGGACAGAATATCAGCCAGAGAAACATAACCGTTTCCACCTGCGGTCTGGTGCCGAAGATTAGAGAGCTGGCGGACCAGAAACTGCAGATTACCCTGGCGTTATCCTTACATGCCACCACCGATGAAAAGCGAAGGGAACTGATGCCCGTAGCCAATGTATACAGCCTGAAGGAGTTGAAAGAGGCCTGCCGA
>JBNMJJ010000434.1:0-1666 GCA_050873745.1 Lachnospiraceae bacterium
GCCCTCGCCTTAATCAGGGCATTTTCTTCAAAGGTGGTTCCGTCTTCCACCACATCCGCCTGAATCCCGGCTTCCTTCATGGAAAGCACTTCCAGGCCCAAATCCTCTAAAATAGAACGGATTTCCCGCATCTTTCCCTCATTTCCCGTGGCAAAAATAATCCTGTTCGTCATGAATCACGCATTCCCTTTCTTTCCCTTAGTCGTCAGCGCTCCCGCTTCGGCGGCCTGGGGCCCTGGAACTGATAAAAATAGGTTTTCATCATTCCGTTATAAATTTTGCGGTTTTTATCCGCCTTTCGTCCAATATCCCGCTGTGCATCTTCATAGGCGGTTATCAGATACAATGACCAACTGTCCAGATTCCTGTAGCGTTCACCGATTGTTTCGTATAATGGCTTCAGCTTCTGCTTTTCCTCCAGCCGCTCCCCATAAGGCGGGTTGGTAATAATGAAGCCGTATTTTTTTGCATGGCTTAGAGCAGCCACATCTCTGGTCTGAAAATGAATCAGCTTCTCCACTCCTGCCAGTCGGGCATTTTCCCGGGAAATGGACACCATATGTTCATCCGCATCATACCCCTGAATATCCGGTTTCACCGATAAATCCACCAAATCCCCGGCTTCATCCAAGGTATCATACCACTCTTTTTTAGCAATCAAATGTGACCAGCCTTCCGCCAGAAAACTGCGGTTCATTCCCGGCGCCATATTGGCTGCCATCATGGCCGCTTCAATAGGAAAGGTTCCGCTTCCACAAAAGGGGTCCACCAATATCCGGTCAGCCTTCCAGGGGGTCAGCATGATTAAGGCCGCTGCCAGATTTTCCGCAATAGGCGCTTTCGCCGTCAACTTTCGGTAACCCCTCTTATGAAGGGATACCCCGGTGGTGTCAAGTCCAATAGTGACCTCATCTTTTAAAAGGAAAACCCGTAAAGGGAAGGGGGCTCCCGTCTCTTCAAACCAGCTTGTGCGGTAGACTCCCTTTAATCTTTCTACCATTGCCTTTTTCATAATGGATTGAATATCCGATGGGCTGAACAGCCTGGACTTTATGCTGGCCGCCTTAGCCACCCAGAATTTGCCCTCCTTCGGAATATACTCTTCCCAGGGCAGCTCCTTCGTCCGGTCGAAAAGCTCCTCATAGGTAGTGGCCTTAAAACTTCCCACCTTAATCAGAATCCGCTCCGCCGTACGCAAAAAAACGTTTCCCCGGCAGACAGCCTCCTCATCCCCTAAAAAAGTGATTCTGCCGTCCTCTACCTTACTTACATCATATCCCAAATCAATAATTTCTTTTTTCAGCACCGCCTCAAGCCCAAAATGGCAGGGCGCTATCAGTTCAAATTTTCTCATAGTTCTATATTAATCGAGCTGACGAAATTTTTCAAGACAAAAGCAAAAAGGACAAGCTGATAAAAACCTGTCCTTTTTCTTTATGCTTTATTCAACCGCCAATCCGGCAGTTATGCTTTTTAGTACTTGTCCTTGCAGTTAGTGCCGTTAGCGTTGCTTGCAGAGTTCTGAGAAGCATTGCCTGCTTTGTTCTGAGCCTTTTCATTATTCGCATTGCTTGCATTGCTTCCTTTGTTCTGAGAAGCATTCTGTGTTGCATTGTAATCGTTTTTAGCCATTGTCTACTCCTTTTCTGCAGGATAAGTATCATCC
>JBNMJJ010000435.1:0-1657 GCA_050873745.1 Lachnospiraceae bacterium
AAAGTGAACCGGCCGGCCAGACACAGAAGATAGAATATGGCTTTGGAAAAAAGCAGATAAATCCCCGAAAAGGTCACCGCCCAGATAACCCACTTAAACAGAGGATTACTTAAATCCTGTACAAGGTCATGGAAAATATCGGATAAATAAAAGAGGGTAAACAAAAGCCCCAGAGCGGCGGAAAGCAGCTTTTTCCTTTTCAGAGAAGGCTGAATGCCGGAAGTCTCTTCCTTTTTTACGGCAAGGAAAAATACCAGGCCAAGAAGAAAGAAGAGAAAGCCGATAATATCCATGGAAGAAAGGCCGCTTATCCGTAGGATGGCCCAGGAGGCCAGAAAACTCTGTACAGCTAATAGAACAAAAGTGGTCGGTTTATTCATATTATTATTCCTTTTCCTGAAGTAAAAATCTTAAGGTCTGCTAAAGGATTTACCCCCGCTGCAGACCCGCCGGGGGATTAGGGATATTGTATAGAAAAAGAGAAGATTATGCAAGGAAAGAAGCCTGCCTTTTGGTAAAAAAGTATTGACAGTATTTTAAGGACTGTGCTATTTTGGAAAAAAGAAAGGCGATTGAGTTCGCAAAAAAAGGGGCCGCACGAAGGGGTGCGGCAAATAGGTAATACGCGGATAAGGCAGTTATTCGTCCTATTTCAGGACGGATAGCTGCTTTTTTTATTTCAACGGACTAAGGAGGAGAAGAGAATGTGCTCAATATTGTGTTATGCAGGAAAAGACATCGGGAAAGAGGCTTGGGAGGAAAGCCTGTCAAAAACGGCCATGAGAGGCCCTGATGCTGCTCAAATCGTGGAAACGGAATTTGGGTATCTTGGCTTTGCCCGTCTGGCTATTATGGGCCTGAGCGAAGAGGGAATGCAGCCCTTCAGGCAGAAGGAGAGCTGGGTGGTCTGCAACGGAGAAATCTATGGCTTTCGCACCCTGAAACAGGAGCTGGAGGACAGGGGCTATTCTTTTCTCAGCGGCTCTGACTGTGAGGTTTTACTGCCTCTGTATCAGGAGTATGGAGTGGAAATGTTTTCCCATCTGGATGCGGAGTATGCTTGTGTGTTGTATGACGGAAAAACGAAGACCCTGCTGGCGGCAAGGGACCCCATCGGCATCCGCCCGCTGTATTACGGCTATTCAGTAGGCGGACATATTGCGTTTGCCAGTGAGCCAAAGAGCCTGATGGGAAGGGTGGAAAGGATATTTCCCTTCCCCCCGGGCCATTATTACCAGCAGGGGGAATTTATTCCTTATGAAAAAATAGAGCAGGTTCATGGATATGTACACGAGGATTTGGAGACCATTACAGAAAAAATCCATGACAAGCTGGTAAAAGGCGTTAAAAAGCGGCTGGATGCGGATGCTCCCTTAGGCTTTCTTTTATCGGGAGGTTTGGATTCCAGTCTGGTCTGCGCTATTGCTGCGAATATCCTGAGGCGGCCCATCCGCACCTTCGCCATCGGTATGGATGTGGATGCCATCGATTTAAAATACGCTAAACAGGTGGCGGATTTTATCGGCGCCCATCATACCCAGGTCATCATGACCAGGCAGCAGGTTCTGGACTCTCTGGAAAAGGTAATCGAGGCCCTGGCTACCTATGACATTACCACCATCCGGGCCAGCATAGGGATGTACCTGGTGTGTAAGGC
>JBNMJJ010000436.1:0-1640 GCA_050873745.1 Lachnospiraceae bacterium
GGCAATTCTTTCTCCCAGCTCTCCCGCCTTTTTTCTGGAAAAATCCAAAAGAAGCTGCATATGCTCTCTGTCCATTACACTGGAACGGCTGCCAAGAGAGCCATCCGTCTTATATTCTACAGGGATGACTAAAGACTTCGCCTCCCCGCTGCCATCCAGCCCCTTTAATACCTCTTCCTCGCTGTTGATAATACCGCTTACCTTCAATTCCTTTCGGATTCTTTTCTCAATCTCTTCCTCATCCATAGCCTCTTCCCCTTCTACCATAGGGTCTGCCACATGATAATAAACGAAGGCTCCCGGAAGCACCTCCTTTTGGGGATGCTTCTTCTGCTCCAGCTCCATGGCGGCCTGCAGATAGATAACCAACTGAAGCTGCAAACCGTGATAAAAGGCGGCCAGCTGAAACTGCCGGTTTCCGGACTTATAATCCATTACCTTTACATACAGCTTATTTCCTTCCTCATAGGTATCCACCCGGTCGATTCGCCCTCCCAGCCGCAGCTTTTCTTCCTCATTCAGCCGGATGGTCACCGACTCCAAATCCTCCAGGGCGGAGAAGGATAATTCAAAGCTCTGAGGAATAAATTTTCCGGCCTTTAACTGAAATTGCAGCGTTTCCACCGTGCGCCACAGCACACGCTCCATCTTTTCCAGACCATAGGCATTTCTTGCACTGGAAAAAAGCACCGTGTTTCCATACTCAATGGCATAACTCTCCAATGCTTCATGAAGAAGCCGCCTGCCCACATCCGGCTCAAAAGAAAGCCAGGTATAGTTTTCCTCCGCCAGCTTTCCCGAAAACAGCTCCAATACCCCATGATATACATTTCCCATATCCACCGCTTCAAATCCGTATTCCTGCCTTTCCTTCAGGCCCAGGCCGTACTGCAGAAAATGGGCATAGGCACAGGCCGCCATTTTTTCCAGACGGCTCACGCTGCTGTAGACGACTGCACCGTACAAAAGCCTGGCGGTCTCCTTACTGAGCCGGTCTCCTTCATAGGTAAAAAATGCGCCGTCCAGTAAATCCTCCACCCATTTTTTCCCCTTTTCCTGCTCCTTAAGAAGCAAAAGCAGATTCCTAAGCAGCCCCTCTTCCTCTTCTTTTAGCCCTTTTGCCCGGTATTTTCCCAAAAGCCGGGCACTGACGGCCCGTCCCTCCTCCGGTGTGCGGGGAATTTCTTCTTTTTTCTTTTCCTCCATCATCAGAAGGCCGGGAAACAGATTCTTCAACACTTCGACAAAGTAGGAGGGCTTCATGGACTTTCCCTCTTCATTCAACCGGGCATAGGACAAAAACAGCCTTTCTGAAGGCTTGGTCACATTCAAATAAAGATAAAACCGCTGGATAAACATCTGGCTTCTGGGGGTAGGCGCCAGTTCCTGACCGGAATCCGCCAGAAATTCCCTGTCCAAATCCGAAAGAATCCCTCCCTTTCCGGTCTGCCGGGGAATCTTTCCCTCATTAACGCCCAAAAAAAACAGGGCCTTTACCGGTTTTAAACGGGTTCTTTCCATATCTCCCACCAGAATCTGGTCCACCGCCTGGGGAATAATTCCGACCTGGATTTCTCCAAAGCCTGCATCCAGAATTTGAGCAAGTTCCTCCCAGCCCATTTCCTCTTCTCCCAAAAGCC
>JBNMJJ010000437.1:0-1639 GCA_050873745.1 Lachnospiraceae bacterium
AAAATAACTGTTACTATTAGAAGGGAAATGGGTCGGGATATTGACGGTGCCTGCGGGCAATTACGCAGACGACACACAAAGAATGAATTGGCGTAAATACGCAGATGGGTTGACAGCATGGGGAAAACAGTTTCAATAACAGATATTGGGCGTAAACGGAAATTGAATCAGGATTATGTATTTATTTCAGATCTTCCGGTAGGTAAGCTGTCTAATTTATATCTGGTGGCTGACGGAATGGGCGGCCATAAGGCAGGGGGATTTGCTTCCAGATATGCTGTGGAGACGATTGTTGAGGAGATAAACGGCTCTCGTGAGGAAGAGACTTTTGCCATACTTTATAAGGCTATTGAGGAAGCTAACCGGAAGGTAATTGAGAAGGCGGCGGAGGATGAGTCCATGAGTGGAATGGGAACTACTCTGGTTGCCGCTACGGTCAGTGGAGACATGTTGAGGGTGGCTAATGTAGGAGACAGCAGATTGTATCTGGTGGGAGAAAGCATCAGACAGGTTACCACAGACCATTCCCTGGTAGAAGAAATGGTTCGTATGGGTGGAATTGACAGAGAACAGGCACGAAACCACCCGGATAAGAATATAATAACAAGAGCCATAGGTGCACAGTCAGAGATAAAACCGGATTTTTTTGAAGTTAAACTTATGCCTGGAGACCGTATTTTTATGTGTACCGATGGTGTGAGCAATATGCTTACGGATGAGGAGATTTTTCGTATTTTACAGGAGTTTGAAGAGGAAGAGGAGCAGATTCGCCAAATTGTGGAAGCGGCTAATGAACAGGGTGGCCGGGATAATATGGGAGTAATTTTAATTACCCCTGATCTTTAGAGATTTTGGAGGTTTTTCATGATCAAAATTGGTATGCTGATTGGAGAACGGTACGAGATTCTGGAAAAAATCGGTACCGGAGGAATGTCAGATGTTTATAAAGCAAAGTGCCATAAGCTGAATCGTTTTGTGGCGGTAAAGGTGCTGAAGCAGGAATTTAGTGAAAACGAGAATTTTGTCTCTAAATTTAAGGTGGAGGCACAGGCGGCAGCGGGTCTTATGCATCCCAATATCGTGAATGTGTATGATGTGGGAAATGAGAACGGAATCTACTATATCGTTATGGAATTAGTAGAGGGAATTACGCTGAAAAAATATATTGAAAAGAAAGCCCGCCTCTCGGTAAAAGAGGCAATCAGCATTGCGATTCAGGTGTCTATGGGCATTGAAGCGGCCCATAATAATCATATCATTCATCGGGATATTAAACCTCAGAATATCATTATTTCAAAGGACGGGAAGGTAAAGGTAACGGATTTTGGCATTGCCAAGGCCGCTACCAGCAATACCATCACCTCCAATGTAATGGGCTCCGTACATTATACTTCCCCTGAGCAGGCCAGAGGAGGCTTCAGCGATGAGAAAAGCGATATTTATTCTCTGGGAATTACTCTTTTTGAGATGCTAACCGGAAGGGTTCCCTTCAACGGGGATACTACGGTGGCGATTGCCATTAAACATATTCAGGAGCCGATGCCCAGCCCCAGGGATTTTGTGCCCGAAATTCCCGTTAGTGTTGAACAGATTGTCTATAAATGTACGCAGAAAAGTCCGGACAGACGCTATCAGTCCA
>JBNMJJ010000438.1:0-1618 GCA_050873745.1 Lachnospiraceae bacterium
CTGCTCCAGAGAGGAGGCAATAGCATCCAGAAGCAGCATGGAGGTATACTTGTTGTCATCGGAATAGGTAATATTATCCAACGACTGAGAGGTCAGAATCTGTGCGGACAAATCCTCCATGGCAGGCTCCATAAGAGGGTACATAACGGATACCGTCTCTTCCAGATTTTCCAGAGAAATGGCAGTAATGCTGTTAGCGTCCACAGTCACCTTTACATCTACCACATTGCCGTTAAAAGTGAGGGAAGTGGTATACTGACCGGGAGTGTAAAGAGAGGTGGCGGCAGCGGAATCTTTACCGGGAGAAAACATCATGACCAGAAGGACAACGAATAGAATCCCCAAGACCAGGAAAATTCCGGTATAAATTAGCTCCTTTAGGTGTAATACAACGATTTTTGCCTTTTTATTCATGTCTGCTCCATTCCTTGGGCGAGGGCTATAGCCGCCGCCTTGTTTTTTATATCTTACGCAGGGGCTGTGAGGTTTATGACAGGTTACTGCGGGCGGCCGTACACAGCAGGAGGCCCACAACAGACAGGAACAGGCATCAGGGGAAAAAAGCTGTACAAAAAAAGAAAAACTGTTATATAATGTGGTGGTAATATTAAAAACGGTTTTTGCGACCAAACAGGAAAATGGAGATACAGATGGAATTAGAATTTGATGTAAAGATGGAAGCGAAGATTCTGTATGACTACATGCTGCACCACACCTACTCCGGTTTTTCCGGGATGCTGGGGACGGTAGTAGGAGCATTGATTCTGGTACTTTTTGCGGTTACAGGATATGTGGTTTATCTGATTGCCGGCGTGGTGATGCTGGCCTATCTGCCCTGGTCCCTTTTTTTAAGAAGCCGGCAGCAGATGCTGAGTACACCTGCCTTTAAGGAGCCGCTGCACTACAAGCTGACCCAGGAAGGGGTGGAGATTTCCCAGAAAGAAGCAAAAGAATTTCAGAAGTGGGAAGATATGTATAAGGCTGTATCCACAGGAAAAAGCATTATTTTATATACCTCTCGGGTGAATGCCTCTATTTTTCCCCGGGCGGATTTACAGGATAAGCAGGGGGCGGTAATCGAGATGATTTCTACCCATATGCCTCCCGGAAAAGTAAAAATCAAGGCATAAGAAAAGGAAAAGAGGAAAAGGATGATCAAAGAAAGCATGGTCATGGAAAGCCTGTGCGAAGAGGAAACCTGTGCCCTGGGAGAAAAGATTGGGCGTGAAGCCAAACCGGGAGAGGTGTACACCGTTATAGGCGATTTGGGAGTGGGAAAAACCGCTTTGACCAAAGGAGTAGCAAAGGGATTGGGCATCAAAGAGCCTGTTTCCAGCCCCACCTTTACCATCGTGCAGGAATATGAGGAGGGCAGACTTCCTCTTTACCATTTTGATGTGTACCGCATCGGGGACGTGGAAGAAATGGAAGAAATCGGCTTTGAAGATTATCTTGACGGCGGGGGAGTATGCCTTATCGAATGGGCAGACCTGATTCGGGAGATTTTACCGGAAACTTACCGGGAAATCCGTATTGAGAAAGATTTGGAAAAAGGCTTTGACTACCGCCGCATTACCATAGAAAGGATAGAACCTTAATGAAGATTTTAGCTCTGGAC
>JBNMJJ010000439.1:0-1598 GCA_050873745.1 Lachnospiraceae bacterium
AAAGACTACAGCCTCTCCGCATAAAGCCCCCACCTTAGTACCGCCGATATAAAATACATCACAGATGCGGGCAATATCCTGGAGGCTCACATCCGTATTCCGGCTCATCAGCCCATAGCCCAGACGGGCGCCGTCCAAAAAAAGCGGCATCCTATACTGATGACAAACTGCCGCTATTTCCTCCAGCTCCTTTTTGGCATAGAGGGTGCCGTATTCTGTGGGATGGGACAAATATACCATTCCCGGAAAAACCATATGTTCGTGATTTCCATCAGCATAAAAATCCGCCAGATAGTCCGCCAGTACATGGGCAGAAATCTTCCCATCCCTTTGCGGTATTTCCAAAACCTTGTGTCCTCCATATTCCACTGCACCCGCTTCGTGGCCGCTTATATGGCCTGTTTTGGCAGCAATGACACCTTCCCAGTCCTTCAACATGGTTGAAATAATCACCCCGTTGGTCTGTGTCCCTCCTGCCAAAAATTCCACCTCTGCTGCTTCACACTCACATGCCCTTTTGATTTTTTCCTTTGCGCTTTCACAATACTTATCCGTTCCGTAGCCGGACAGACATTCCAAATTGGTTTCTCCCAACCGTTTCATAATCTGCGGATGCGCTCCCGCCAGATAATCACTCTCAAAAAAGACCATAAGCTCTCTCCTCAACCGTTAATTTGCTTTCATTGCCAGGGTTCTCACCAATTCTTCATACCTTTTGGTTTTCTTGTCAATGTCCTCCTGGGACACACCATAATATCGGTAAACATTACGATAAATCTTCTTATATTTTTTCATTTTGAATTTGGAACCACTGCAGGAGCCTCCAATATACTGATATTTCCATTCTATAGTGAGGCGCATCCGTATATCTGCCTCATTTTTCTCAAAAATATGTAAATCTATATCGAACAGCTCTCTGGGGACATTTTCCGCCGCCTTTTGCCGAAGCTTCAGCTCTTCCATAAACTTTTGAATGCTTCCAGCATCCCGCCCCTCTAATTGGGGATAGGAGGCATATTCCCCCAGAAGTTGTGGTGCATACTGCTGAATGAAGGCAGCCCTCATTTGACGGTATTCCTCCTGATATTCACCCCTGCCCCTTGCAATCTCTGTGAATCCATAGAAATCCTGAATATAGCTTTCCACCTCACTCTCGCTGTGGGCTCCTGCTTTTACATGCTTCTCTATCCAGCGTTTCCTGATGTTGAAGCTATATTTTTGCAACCTCTGTTTCAGGGATATTTTTCGGCTGCTGCCACACAGGAAAACAGAGGTTGGCCCATCCGCTCCGCCAATAACGGAAACTGCTGCTTTATTAGCCATATTTTCTCTCCATGCTTTTTATTATACCCTGATGTCCAGTTTCCTGTAAACGCCCTTCAACTCACCTGCCTTCTCTGCATCAGGTAAAACAAATTTGAACACAAATTTGCTTTCCAGACCGGAATCGGGCGTTTCCTCTAAACGCACCGCAGATGGCTGTTCTGATAATTCCTCCGGCAAAACATTTTCTGCTGAAGAAACTTCTGTCAAAAGTTCTCCCGCTGAAAGTTCTTCCGACGTAAGCTCTTCCACCATTTCTTCCGTCAGCTCGGCAA
>JBNMJJ010000440.1:0-1596 GCA_050873745.1 Lachnospiraceae bacterium
AATGATATTATCCGCCTGTCAGAACTGGACTCTGGGGAGGCTGTCCATAGCTTTGAGCCTATTGACCTGAAACCGTTGGCTGCAGGATGTGTGGAGAATTTGCAGATGAATGCGAAGAAACACGGGGTCAGCATCCGGTTTGAAGGGGAAGGGGCCCGGGTGATGGGTGAAAAGGAGATGCTGGAGGAGCTTTTATACAATCTCTGTGACAACGCTATCCGTTATAATAATGAAGGAGGCTCGGTGCTGGTCAGCGTGAGACGGGAGCAGGACAGGGCGGTTTTGACGGTACAGGACACCGGAATCGGTATTCCGGTGGAACATCAGGAACGGATTTTTGAACGCTTTTACCGGGTGGATAAGAGTCGCTCCAAATCCACAGGCGGAACGGGCCTGGGGCTTGCCATCGTCAAGCATATCGTGGCTCAGTTTGATGCCAGAATTGAATTGTGGTCGGAGCCCGGACGGGGAACCAGGATTCAGATTACGTTTTTAAGTGTATAGTGGGCCGATAATAAGTGATGATTTGGACTGTTAATGGAAAAAGATGTATGCTATAATCAATCAAAAAAGGAAAGGTGGAAAAAGATGTATTCTTTTGACGAAATTAAGCAGGTTGACCCTGAAATTGCACAGGCCATCCTGGATGAGCAGCAGAGGCAGAATGACCATATTGAGTTGATTGCTTCTGAAAACTGGGTAAGTAAGGCTGTTATGGCGGCTATGGGAAGTCCTTTAACCAATAAATATGCGGAAGGCTATCCGGGAAAACGTTATTATGGCGGCTGTGAGTGTGTAGACGTAGTGGAAAACCTTGCCATAGACCGGGCAAAAGAGTTGTTTGGTTATGATTATGCCAACGTGCAGCCACATTCCGGCGCTCAGGCCAACATGGCGGTGCAGTTTGCAGTTTTGGAGCCGGGAGACACTATTATGGGAATGAATCTGGACCACGGCGGACATCTTACCCATGGAAGTCCGGTGAATCTTTCGGGAAAATACTTTAAGGTAGCGGCTTACGGGGTGAATGATGAAGGCTTCATCGACTATGATGAACTGAGAAAAATTGCCCTGGAGGCCAGACCGAAAATGATTATTGCCGGCGCCTCCGCCTACGCCAGAACCATTGATTTTAAGAAATTCAGAGAGGTGGCTGACGAGGTAGGAGCCCTGCTGATGGTGGATATGGCCCATATTGCAGGCCTCGTTGCAGCAGGACTGCACCCTCATCCTGCTCCCTATGCGGATGTGGTAACCACCACCACCCATAAGACCTTGAGAGGGCCAAGAGGCGGTTTGATTTTAGCCACCAAAGAGGCCAATGAAAAATATAATTTCAACAAGGCAATCTTCCCCGGCACCCAGGGCGGCCCTCTGATGCACGTTATTGCAGCTAAGGCGGTCTGCTTTAAAGAGGCGCTTTCTCAGGAGTTTAAGACTTACCAGAAGGGCATTATCGAGAATGCCCAGGCTCTCTGCAGGGGACTGATAGATAGGGGAATCAAAATCGTTTCCGGGGGTACGGATAATCACCTTATGCTGGTGGACTTGTCTCCCTTTGATTTGACCGGTAAGGAAGTGGAGAAATGGCTGGAC
>JBNMJJ010000441.1:0-1580 GCA_050873745.1 Lachnospiraceae bacterium
CTTTTAAAATCTTTAAGACACCCTTTTTCACCGCTTCTTTTTCTTCCTTTTCTTCATCATTTTCCGGTTTGATGGGCATATTGCCGATAACCAAATCCAAAGCCTCTCCCTCAATCACCTTGGCAGCCTTTTTCTCCAACTGTTCAGACGCCAGATGAATCAACAAATCGGAAATAAAGAATACAGGGTCGTTTTCATCCTCACCTACATTAATTTCTACGGTAGTTCCGTCTTTTTTTACCACTACGCCGTGAATAGCCAGAGGAAGGGTTACCCACTGGTATTTTTTCACACCGCCGTAATAATGGGTGTCCAGATAGGCCACTCCGCCATCCTCATAGAGAGGATTCTGCTTAACATCCAATCGGGGAGAATCGATGTGGGCTCCCAGAATATTCATGCCTTCCACCATGGGCTTTGCACCAATCTGGAACATAATCACGCTCTTATTCATGCAGACTGCGTATACCTTATCGCCTTTAGCCAGCTTCTTCCCATCCTTAATAGCCTGGCCTAACTCAATATAGCCTTCCTTTTCAATCATGTTTACCACTAAATCGACACATTCCCGCTCTGTTTTTCCATTATCCAAAAAATACATATATTCTTTTCCGAATACATCCACTTCCTTTAGCTGTTCTGCGGAATAGGTATTCCAAACATTTTTTCTTTCCATATATTTCTCCGTTTCTATTATACTTTTTCCTGTCCTTAAAGAAGCATCCTTCTTAGCCAGAACGTTCAGGACACTGAAAATTCCAGTGCCCTGATGCTTACTATATCATCTTTATTGTCTCAGTTCAATACCCATGCCTTCAAGACCGTTTAAAATCTTCTTCATGGCTGCTGTAACATCCTGTTCCTCAAGGGTTCTGTCCTTTGCCCTGAAAGTAAGGGAATATGCCATAGATTTAAAGCCTGGCTTAATCTGTTCCCCCTCGTAAATATCGAAAAGCTCACAGGTCTCCAGCAGCTTTCCGCCCCGCTGGGTAAAGACGGCTTCTATCTGCCCTGCCAGAATCTCTTTCGGCACCACCATACTGATGTCTCTGGTCACCGCCGGATATTTGGCAATTCCCTCATATTTGCGGCTGAAGGTGGCAAAAGGCTCAACTGACGGCATATCCAGCACCGCCACATAGGTTTTGGTTCCCAAATTATAGTTATCCAGCACCGCCGGATGAACCTCACCCAAGTAGCCCAGAATCACTCCCTCATAGATAATGTTTGCCTGACGGCCGGGATGGAGGAAGCTCTTTTCTGCTTTCGGGTCATAGGAAACCTTTTTGGTCAGGCCGACAGCATCAAAATACTCCTCAATCACCCCTTTCATGGTGAAAAAGTCTCCTTCTCCATAAAAGCCCAGGGTAAACTGCATTCTTTCCTCAGGAAGCTCCATAAGGGGAAGGCTCTTCGGCAGATAAATATTGCCCAGCTCATAGAGCCTTACATCCTTGTTTCTGCGGTTATAATTAGTCGCCAAAGAAGTAAGAATACCGTTTAAGGAAACGGTTCTCATAATGGAAAAATCCTCTCCCAGAGGGTTGGCGATAAGAATGGCCTTTCTTAAGGCATCATCC
>JBNMJJ010000442.1:0-1574 GCA_050873745.1 Lachnospiraceae bacterium
ACAGAGCCTTTAACCGCAGTTTGTCCCATTTTCGGCCCCAGTGGCAGCTTCTTCATGCTTACCGTCTGGAAATGCCTCCTTTAGAAGAGCCTTTTTGTGGGCTGTCAGAGCAGATTTTTCTGGCACCGGAGCCCGAATATTTTACAAAAGTAAAAAACAGCGCCCCGTCTGGTGCCTCTACCTTGGCATAGGGCAGGGCAAAAAAAGAGAGGAAAACCTATGTCTACCTGGAAAACCCGGGGCCTGAGAGGCTCCACCCTGGAGGATTTAATCAACCGGACCAACGAAAAATACAGAGAAAACAGGCTGGCGCTGATTCAGAAGATTCCCACCCCCATTACCCCCATCAATATCGATAAGGAGAACCGCCATATTACGCTGGCTTATTTTGACCAGAAGAGTACCGTTGACTATATCGGTGCCGTTCAGGGAATCCCGGTATGCTTTGACGCCAAAGAGTGCGCCGCAGATACCTTTGCCCTGCAGAATATTCATGAGCATCAGGTGAACTTTATGGAGCAGTTTGAGGGGCAGGGAGGGGTTGCTTTTTTGATTATTTACTATTCACACAAGGATATTTTCTACTATCTTACCCTGAAAAAGCTCCTTATTTTCTGGAAAAGAGCCCTCGAGGGAGGAAGGAAGAGCTTTCGCTTCGAGGAACTGGACGAGGGCTATATTCTGCCCAAAAAACACGGTATCTTCGTTCCCTATCTGGATATACTGCAAAAAGATTTAGAGGAAAGAGAAGAATAGGTTGACAGAAAATCAAAGCTCCAGTATACTAATGATGATTTATCATATTAGCACACTACTTTGCTAAAGTGAAGGTGTGAAAAAATGAAAACAAGGCTGAACATATTGCTTTGTAAATAATGAAGGAAAGGTTGCCAGAATGAAAACAGAGTTAATCCACACCCCGGAAGGCGTGCGTGACATATACGGAGAGGAATATGCCAGGAAGCTGCGGATTCAAGGTCTTTTGCAGGAAAGAATCGGACTTTTTGGCTATCAGGCTATTCAGACCCCTACCTTTGAATTTTTGGATGTTTTTGGGAAAGAAATCGGCACCACACCCACCAGGGACTTATTTAAATTTTTTGACCCGGAGGGGAATATTCTGTGCTTAAGACCGGATTTTACGCCCTCTATGGCCCGCTGCGGGGCCAAGTATTTTTCCGAGGAGGATATGCCCCTTCGGTTTACCTATCAGGGAAATACCTTTTCCAATACCAGTCTTTTACAGGGAAAATTAAAGGAGACCACCCAGTTGGGAGCGGAGCTGATGGGAGACGATTCCGTAGAGGCGGACGGAGAAATCATCAGTATGCTGGTGGATGCCCTTTTACATACCGGCTTGAAGGAATTTCAGGTAAGCATCGGAGAGGTGGATTATTTCAGGGGAATCTGCGAGGAGCTGTCCCTGTCAGCCCAGGAAGAAGAGGTTATCAGGGATTATATTTCCAATAAAAACTTCTTTGCGGTGGAGGAATATTTACGGGCCCGGAATAAATCTTCGGAGGTCATCAGTATTTTACTGAATATTGAGGATTCATTCGGCTCTGTGGAGGTTC
>JBNMJJ010000443.1:0-1572 GCA_050873745.1 Lachnospiraceae bacterium
GTGTGAATCAGTTTGGGGGTAAAGGACTCGTCCACCTTTTTTCTCAGGTAACGGATATAGACATCCACCAGATTGGAGCCGCCCTGATAGTCATAGTTCCAGATATGCTCCTCAATTTTTTCACGGCTTAAAACGATTCCCTGATTCAGTATCATATATTCCAGGATGGAAAATTCCTTGGCAGAAAGGGTAATGGGAGTATCATCCCGAAAAACGGCATGGCTGGTTAAATCCACTCTCAGATTGGCAAGCTGGTAAATATTCTGTGCATTGCCGCTTTTTTTACGCAGAAGGACGCGGATGCGGGCCAGAAGCTCATCGAAGGCAAAGGGCTTTACCAGATAATCATCGGCGCCTGCGTCCAGTCCCTCCACCCGCTGGGCAATGGAATCCCTGGCAGTGAGAAAAAGCACCGGAAGGAAGCTGCCCCGGGCGCGGATTTTCTTCAATACCTCAATACCGCTCATTCCGGGCATCATAATGTCTAAAACAGCGGCGTCGTATTCTGTATTTTCCAGATAGTACAGGGCCTCCCTGCCGTCCTGGCAGGTATCCACGACATAGCCGTTTTTCTCCAGAGTTTTTCGAATGACCTCATTCAGGTCCTTTTCATCTTCAGCTAATAATATACGCATTTTTTCCTCTCATTCCGGCGGGGAGAAAACTCCCCGCCTAAAGTTAAAGGCCGAATGTTATTGCATAAACTGGCTGACCGAAACCCCGCCGTAGGTAGGCTGGTGGTACATCGGCGTGGGTTTGTCATATTCGTTAAAATAAACATAGTTGGAAGTAATATTGATGTTTTCAAAATTTCCGTCTGCCACCTTTTCCAATCCGGAGCCATCCGTCTGCATACGCATAAGCGCAGGCTCTGTGGGGGAATTTTTCTGGTAATAAATCATATCCCCATAAACGTTGTAGGTATCTATGCGGTCGGTGGTAAGAACCTCCTCTTCACCGGAGTAAGGGTTATAGCGGTGAAGCTCATAATTGGTTTCCAAATCCATGAAGTAGACATAATCACCATGGAAAATGGGGTTCCATACCCGGTGCTGCCAGAACAGGCTGTTGCTTCCGGTACGGGTGTCATAGGCGTAAAGATAATGGTAGTCATCAGGATTGGCATAGTAAATCACGCCGTTTACCACAGAAGCCGGAGAGACCATATTGGTAAATACGGTTTCCTCCGAGGCTTTATCGATAGCCATCCTGTCCAGCCAGGTGCCCGTTTCATTGGTATAGTGCTGGTAGTATAAATCGTTGTTGATGAGGGTGATGATTCCCGCAGGGTCACGTTTCAGGCAGACGGCGGAAGAGCCGTCCCTTTTGCAGCGGTACACACCCACGGAAGGGATGACGTAGCCCAGTCCGGTGCCGCTTCCGGAGCCGATTTGATAGTAGTAAAGGAAATTGCCCCCGGCATTGATGGACTGTTCTGACCCCAAAAAGTTAGACAAAATTGATGGTTACGAAACTAATGAGGATTGAATTCTGTATTCAACAGGACTCAGTCCTTTTAGTTTTGCTTTAATTCGTTTGTTATTATAATAATCTATGTATCTTTCCAATTCA
>JBNMJJ010000444.1:0-1562 GCA_050873745.1 Lachnospiraceae bacterium
ACAGCAGCCAATGCAGCCCATGTTTTTGCAGGAGACGGACAGGGCTATCCTCCCTGTACTCCCCAGGCAGTGATAGAGATTCTTGACCATTACGGCATTGATGTATGTGGGAAAAAAGTGACCGTGGTGGGAAGGAGTATGGTAGTGGGAAGGCCCCTTTCCATGCTGTTATTACATAAAAATGCAACGGTGACAATCTGTCATACCAGAACCCTGAATCTGCAGGAGGAATGTAAAAAAGCCGATATTCTGATTGCCTGTGCAGGAGTTTTGGGAATGATAACCAGGGATTATGTACGGGAAGGCCAGGTGGTCATTGACGTGGGCATTCATGTGGTGGAGAATCAGCTTTGCGGAGATGTGGACTATGCTTCGGTGGCTGACGTAGTGCAGGCGATTACACCGGTGCCCGGGGGTGTAGGAAGTGTGACCACATCGGTTCTGCTTAAGCATGTAATTCAGGGAGCAGGCCGTTAATCGAGCCGGAGTATGCAGTTGGCATAGCAGGCGGTTGATAATGAGAGCCATGATAAGAGCCATGATATATGGATAAAAACATGGCTCCCTTTATCTTTAAGGTTGATTTGAATGGTAAAGGAACTGTACAATATTATTCGGAATTTTAAAATAAAGAATAAAAGTGAAAAAAATAGAAAAAAAGTACTTGCTTTTTTTATGATTATATAGTAAGATAAGCAAGTCGTAAACATGGCTCGTTGGTCAAGCGGTCAAGACGCCGCCCTCTCACGGCGGAAACAGGGGTTCGATTCCCCTACGAGCTGTTGACTATTTTAAATGAATAGCCCAACCCTGAAAGTACTGAAGGTTCTGACAATGTCAGATTCAGTACTTTTTTATTTCATTAAGTAGTCTGCTAAACAGTAAGGATAAACTTAATAAAATGAATATCGACAAATGAATAGATGTAGTGATATTATTAAAAGAATAAATAGAGTGATAGTATTAAGTCATGGATAAATAAGAGAAGGGGGAAAAGAGGATGAAAGAGACGATTGTAAGCTTTATGGGGAGCGAGCGTCTTCTGTTGGCGTCATCCGTTGTTTTATCCTGGATTAGTCTGCAGACGTTTTTGAAGCTTTCTCGTGAAAAGGATAATGGACATATCTGGATTTGTGCGTTTTCGCTCATTAATGCACTCCTGGCAGTAGGATGGGAAAAACTCCAGCTCCAGCAGCGTCCGGTAGCCATAATTATCGTTCCCGCCATTATTCTTCTGGAGCTTTATTTGATAACCAGGGACGAATTGTTAGCCTATTTGAATTTCTTTTTTCTGTTTTTGCTGTATGGGTTTTCCACTTACAGTATAGCCAGTGTGGTCATTGATATACTGTTGAAGCGTCCGTGGAATGTTGAAAGTGAAGGATATAGAAGGGTACTGCTTTCGGTAACCTTTCTTACTACAGCCTTTATCTTCTGGATGATTCCCCGCATCAGGGTGGTGACGGTACAGGAACTGTCAGAGCTTCTGCATTCCAGAAGCCGGGGAAAGCAGCTTTGTGCCTATAGCGTTTTGACCAGTCTTATACTGATGTTTTCGGCAA
>JBNMJJ010000445.1:0-1561 GCA_050873745.1 Lachnospiraceae bacterium
ATAATTTTCATTACAGTAAAAGCAGGATAACACAGCAAAATTCAGAGTGTCTCAGCGGAGTTGTTCGGGACCATGACAGTATCTCTATCGCTGCAATGCTGTCTTAAGATAGGGATAGACCGTCCTGGCCATTCTCCAGAACCCCAAATCATTGGGATGGATGCCATCTACAGTACAGTTTTCCCGGCCTTTCGTCCCTAAAAGAGTATCGCCGTCTACGAACCAAATCTGCGCCCCTTGCGCTTTGGCCCAGGCGCAGGTTTCCTGAATAATTTTGCGGCACTCACCGTCTGGCCCGGTCAAATCAGGATTAGGCCGGGAAAGCGCCTCTACAGGCAGGTTAGGATTACGGCTGAGTATGGTCTCCAGAAACGGCCGGTGAGTTCGGTGCAGATATTCGGGAGAGGGGGAATTGTGGTCATAGTCATAAACAAAGCAGCTCATAGGCAGATTGGCAATATAGTCTGCCATCCAAAGTTCGCCTTTGGCACAGCCGCTGAAGCCCAGGCAACGGAAATCACTGTCCAACCAGCGGGATAGCAGAGCACAGTATGTATTGGAGGGACGTCCGGCACAACCTCCCTGAGTGATGGAAGAACCATAGAATACGATGGGCATTTCGATGGAGTAGGCAGGAGGAGCTAAGAGAGAAGCTTCTGGTTCCAGTCCAATCTCCAGAGAAAGTATGCCGTCGTACAGGGGAAGATACAGTGTTACCAGTTCTTTCTGCCCGGTGAGGGGCACTTCGGTGGCAAGCAGAGAACTCCCCAGCGCCGGCCAGCGGGTAGCCAGATAGCGGGATTTATCCCCGAATCCCAGATAGCAGTCGATGCCGGCATAACCACTGTATGCCATATGAGGGAGGCCATCGGAATCTGACAGATGGATTCGAATACCTAAGCGGCTGGAGTCGGTGATAAAACGGATTCGGCCTCCGCTGGTATTGGTTTGCAGATGAAGGAGCTTATCGTTAGCTAAAGTCCGGACAGATGCGGGCAGCCGGGCATATTCTCCTTCCACCAGTCCGTGGATGTGGGCAGCAGTGTGCCGTACATCGGTAAAAGAAAGGCCGTCCTCCAGAGGAACAGCTTTCAAATTGGGGTCAATTTCTTCTAAACGTCTTGCCAAATGTTACCAGTCCTTTCATATCGTAAATGGGTATGGTTAGAAAATTATTTTCAATACAAATATATCACTTTTATAAAAAATAAGCAAAAGCTACTTATAACGGCATTGAATAATAAGATTCGTATTTCCGTATTTTTACATTAAATTAATGTAAAAAAAAACTCACTAAAAAAGTAAAGAATAATTAACTATAATGTCAATATACCGATGAACATTTTTTTGTTAAAATAATATACAGAAAAATAATTTTTTTATGGGAGGTGGTGCAGAAGTGTTTTATAAATGGACAGGTTGTCGCAGTCTGGACGGAAAGACAGAATATATTGACCTTTCCGACTACCTCAGTCATTTTCTGCAGAGTGATGTACTTAGTGTGGATATTGGTTTTCGAACGGATAGCCCCGGGTATCTGGCATTGTTAGCAGTCTACTAT
>JBNMJJ010000446.1:0-1555 GCA_050873745.1 Lachnospiraceae bacterium
GAGGTAAAAGACCATACAGGAAGAGAAGTGCGTCTCTGGTACCGCTACGGAAAGCTGTACCGGTATGTGAACGCCTGCGGCCAGACCTACACCTACGAATACAACCTCAACGGAAGGCTGGAAAGCGTGCTGACCCCCAGAGGAATCCTAGGAGTAAAAAACACCTACGACGGGGCAAACCGCATCGTGAAGCAGGAAACCCCGGACGGGGGAGTTTTCGAAATGGCCTATGATGATGAAAACCGAAGAACCTATACAACGGAGCCGGGAGGCAGACGGATTATTTATGAAAGCGATGAACGTTTCCGAAATATCCGTACCATCTATGAGGACGGGGAAGAACAGTATGCCTACAACGAAAGAAACCAGAGAACCTTATTTGTGGACAAGCTGGGGAATAAGACCCGGTACTGGTATGATGAGAAGGGAAACCTGACCCAGGTGATGAATGCCCTGGGGGAGAAAACCAGTTTTGTTTATGATGAAGCGTCCCGCCTTCTTCGGGCAGAGGCAGGAGGAAGAATAGTCAGAACCCATACCTACGATGAAAAGGGAAGGCTAATCAGACTTACGGACGCTTTGGGAAGAAGCCGGGAAGCGGCATACGATGAGCGGGGCCTTTTAAAAGAAGTAATACAGGCAGATGGAAGCCGGATAACTTTTCTTCGGGATGAAAGGGGAAACATCACCCAGCTGGAGAATCCTTATGGAGAGAAGATTTTCTATACCTATGATGCCCTAAACCACCTTATCGAAGTAAAGGACCAAGAAGGACATACTACCGCCTATACTTATGATAAGGCAAACCGTATTCTGAGCATCACCAATGCAGAAGGGAATACTAAAACCTTCCAGTATAATGAGAGCGGAAAAGTGGTGGAAATACAGGACTTCGATGGGGAAAGCATTTCCTTTACCTACAATGAAACCGGAAAAATCAAAACCCTGACGGACAAAGCAGGACGGCAGTGGAAAAGAAGCTATGACCGGTCGGGAAACCTGAAAGAAGAAAGAACCCCCACAGGAGTCATCCATAGCTTCCAGTATGACCGCCATAACCGTCTGGTAAGAAGAGAAGCAAAGGACAAGGAACACAAAGAGAGAAGCCGGATAGTGGAGTATGCCTATGACCTGGTGGGAAACCTGGTGGAAGTGAAGGCAGGAGAGGAGGGGAACATCCTGGCAAAGGAAGCCTATACCTATGACGCCCTGAATCGGATTGCCACCGTAACTGACCGGTCGGGGGCCCTTACCCGGTATCAGTATTCTTCCCCAAACGGACAGGTGGAAAGCATCACCGACGCCAAAGGAAACACCAGGCGCTTTTCCTATAACGAAGCCGGAGAACTGGTGAAAGAAGAGGATGGATTTGGCAACCAGATAAGCTATGGGTATACCCTGCTGGGGCAGCTTGGCCACAAAACAGACTTAGCCGGAAGAAAGACCTCCTATGCCTACCTGCCGGGAGGAAGGCTGGAAAAGGTCGGCTTACCGTCCGGAGGAGAGATTAAATTTTCTTACGATACTTTGGGAAGAATCCGGGAAAGAGAAGAGA
>JBNMJJ010000447.1:0-1545 GCA_050873745.1 Lachnospiraceae bacterium
CTGCTGACCAGAATACAGGACGAGGCCCATCGATTTGCCATTGAGTATCACCGTTCTTTGCGAAGTAAGGAGCAGGTACATTCGGTACTGGATGATATACCGGGAATCGGGCCTGCCAGAAGAAAGGCTTTGATGAAAGCCTATAAAAATATAGGGGATATACGCCAGGCAAGCGTAGAGGAGCTGAGCAGGATTCCGCAGATACCGCCAAAGATTGCAGAAGAAATCTATTCTTTTTTTCATGGTTCTGTGGTAAGATAAAACAAAATCGGCCCCTGCCCAGGGGGAGAATGGAGGGTTCCCATGGCAAGTGTAAGTTTAACCAAGATTATTGAAAAGTTGAAGCTGGAAAATCTGACCCCGGAAATTTCCGTAAAGGGGATTGAGATTACTCAACCGGACATTAACCGCCCGGCTCTGCAGTTAGCAGGTTATTTTGAGCATTATGAAGCCGCCCGGCTGCAGGTTATCGGTTTTGTGGAATATACCTATATGGAGGGACTGTCCCGGGAGAGAAAAGAAGAAATCTACGAGGAGCTTCTGGCCTACCCTACGCCCTGCTTCGTTTTTTGCCGGGAACTGCATCCCGATGCCCTGTTTCTGGAGAAGGCAAGGGCAAGAGGAATCCCTATTTTGATGAGCAAAAAAGCCACTTCTTCCTTTTCGGCAGAGATTATCCGGTGGCTGAATGTTAAGCTGGCGCCCTGTATTTCCGTGCATGGCGTTTTGGTAGACGTATACGGTGAAGGGGTGCTGATTACCGGTGAGAGCGGTATAGGAAAGTCGGAAGCGGCCTTGGAGCTGATTAAGCGGGGACACCGTCTGGTAACCGACGATGTGGTGGAAATCCGTAAGGTAAGTGACGATACTCTGATAGGGACGGCACCGGATATTACCAAGCATTTTATTGAACTCAGGGGAATAGGTATCGTTGACATCAAGACGCTTTTCGGTGTTTCCAGCGTTAAAGATACGCAGAATATTGACCTGGTTATCCGTTTGGAGGACTGGGATAAGGATAAGGAGTATGACCGTTTGGGACTGGAAGAGGAATATACGGAATATCTGGGCAACAAAGTAGTGTGCCACAATATTCCCATCCGTCCGGGACGGAATCTGGCCATTATCTGTGAATCGGCAGCAGTCAACCACCGGCAGAAGAAGATGGGGTATAATGCTGCCCAGGAATTATATGCCCGTGTGCAGAAATCTCTTGCAAAGGGAAGAAATGAAAGCGAAGATGAAGAATAGTTCCGGTTCAGGATGCGTAAGATGAAAAGGAAGCAAATTTTGTGCTCATAGAAAATTTTCTATGGGCACACTTTCATAAAAACATAGAGGAGTCAGGTATGGATACAGCAGCATTGCTATCTTATTTAAATTTGTTTTTACCAGAAGAGAATATAAAGACAGAAGAACCAATGAGCAGCCATACCTCTTTCAGGGTTGGCGGACCTGCCAGCGTCTTTCTTACGGTGCCGGGGGAAGAGGAATTAGGTAAAATCTTTTCTTATCTGGAGGAGCATAAGCTGCCTTATCTTATTC
>JBNMJJ010000448.1:0-1541 GCA_050873745.1 Lachnospiraceae bacterium
CTGCGTACACTGTGTATGGGCATTGCAGGAGGCAGGCTATGAGGTGGTCATTATCAATAACAATCCGGAAACCGTTTCCACCGACTTTAACACTGCAGACCGCCTCTACTTTGAGCCCCTTACTCCCGAAGATGTGGCCCCCATTATCGCTCTGGAAAAGCCTCAGGCGGTGGTGGTTGCCTTCGGCGGACAGACTGCCATCCGACTGACCAAATGGCTTTCCCAAAACCATATCCCTATTCTGGGAACCTGTGCCGACAGTATTGATATGGCTGAGGACAGGGGACGTTTTGAGGCCCTTCTGCAAAAGCTGCATATCCGGCAGCCCCAGGGATTTACCGTCCGTACCGTAAAGGAGGCTCTGGATGCGGCAAACCGGCTGGAGTATCCGGTTCTTCTGCGTCCCTCCTATGTTCTCGGCGGACAGAATATGATTATCGCCTTTTGTGATGCGGATGTGACTGAATATATGGGAATTATCCTTTCCCAGTTGGAAAATAATCTGGTTCTGATTGATAAATATATGCAGGGCATGGAGTTAGAGGTGGATGCCATATGCGACGGCGAAAATGTGCTTCTTCCCGGGATTATGGAGCATATCGACCGGGCGGGAATCCATTCCGGGGATTCCATTGCGGTTTATCCTGCCTGGAATCTGTCCGCTGCCCAGACCGCCAAAATTATCGACTATTCCACCAGACTGGCCCTGGCCCTGTGTACGAAGGGACTGATTAACATTCAATATGTGATTCATGAAAAACAGATTTACGTTATCGAGGTAAATCCCCGCTCCTCCCGTACCGTGCCCTATTTAAGCAAGGTGACCGGGATTCCCATGATTGACCTGGCTGTACAGGTCATGCTGGGAAAGAAATTAACGGATTTGCCTTACGGCACAGGCTTAGCTAAAAATGCCCCCTGCATTGCCGTTAAGGTTCCCGTATTTTCCTTTGAAAAGCTCTCCGGTCTGGACACCATGCTGGGACCGGAAATGAAGTCCACCGGAGAAGTTCTGGGCATTGCCCCCACCATGACGGAAGCTCTCTACAAAGGTCTTTTGGGGGCTGGCTACAGCTTCACCCAAAAAGGCGGCGTCTTTATCACCGTAAGAGACAGCGATAAAGAGGAAGCAGGAAATATAGCCGAAAAATTCTCCTCGATGGGCTTTAAACTTTATGCCACAGAGGGAACCGCAAAAGTCTTGCGTGAATACGGCCTTTCTGTCACTCTGGTACACAAGATTCATGAATCAGAGCAGAACACTCTGGCGCTTTTGGAAAGCGGAAAGGTCAATTATATTATATCAACCTCTGCCAAAGGCCGGCTGCCTGCCAGGGACAGCGTAAAGGTACGAAGAAAAAGCGTGGAGCTGGGCATTCCCTGCCTTACCAGCCTGGATACAGCCTCCAGTCTGGCCGATATACTGCGTCAGAATTACTCCATCGACAAAGTATCTCTCATTGATATTTGCCGCTTAGGCCATTTTCCACGAACATAAAGCAACACCAGATAGAATCATAAACAGCAACATAAAAAATTTC
>JBNMJJ010000449.1:0-1538 GCA_050873745.1 Lachnospiraceae bacterium
ACCAGGTATAAATCACCCTCGGGGGTAATAAGGGAATAAGCCTCTCCGCCCCAGAAGGTGGGGAAGGGAAGCTGGGTAAGCTGATAAAACCGCTCCGATTCTTTACCGTAACAGATTACGGTTTCGGTTTCTTTTTCTTCAATCCGGATTTTTGCCTGAAGGTCTTCCTGTACTTCTTTCTGGCCGGGGGTATGGCAGCCGGACAAAAGCAGTACAGCCCAAAAAAGAAGGCTTAATTTTATGAGTTTTGACATTTTCTTTCTCTCCTTATCCTTGATGGTTACCTATTTTCTTTGCCTAGTATACCATTTTATTCCTGACAGGAGTAGGAAAAATTACCGGATTGTTCTTATTCCGAAAATAAAATATAGAATGTGGCACAGCCATACCAGAGCCAGAACGATTCTGCCTATGGGAATCCGGCCCATTAAAATAAAGCCCACTGCCATCACCACCGTCAGGATAATCATAATTCGGATTTTGCTTTTTGGGGTCATTCCTCTTTCCCGTACATAGCTTTCCAGATTATCCCTGTAAAGTTTCGTGTGGATAAACCAGTTGTTCAGCCGCTGAGAGCTTCTGCCGAAGCAATATGCCGCCAAAAGTAAAAAGGGGAAGACAGGAAGCATGGGAACCACAGCTCCAACGGCTCCCAGACCTACGCCAATGCAGCCGACCGCAATATATACTATCCTCTTTATGTTCATCCTTCCCTCCTTTTTTTTCGTTCACGCTTATCTTTTGCATCCTTAGCCATCAGCTCACTCTCCCTGTTCTGGATAAATCATGTTTTCAGGACAGGTTAGCAATATCTAACCTTAATTTAATATAACATTTTCAGAAGATAAATTCAAATATAAAATCAGGCAGGGAACCAACCATAATTCGATTAGCCCTCTGCCCGATAATCGGTTCAGATGATGGATAAATTTCCCCAAAGAAAATGAGCTTCCCAAACATGAGCAGGATTATTTCTGATTAATATAATTAACCAGTCCCTCACAAGCGATAATCTTCTGCATAAAGGGAGGGAAAGCCTGACCCTTATACTCTTTGTTCTGAGTCAGATTTTTAATGACGCCGCTGTCAAAGTCCACCTCCACTTGATCTCCGTCCTGAATTTCTGCTGCCGCTTCTTTGCATTCGATAATCGGCAGGCCGATATTAATGGAATTACGGTAAAAAATACGGGCAAAAGTCTCTGCAATAACACAGTCCACCCCGGCAGCTTTAATGGCAATGGGGGCGTGTTCACGGGAAGAACCGCAGCCAAAATTCTTATTTGCTACGATAATATCCCCTTTCTGCACTTTTTTCACAAAATCCTTATCAATATCTTCCATGCAGTGAGCAGCCAGTTCTGCAGGGTCGGAAGAATTTAAATATCTTGCAGGAATGATAACATCCGTATCCACATTATCGCCGTATTTAAATACGCGTCCTATTGCTTTTTTCATTTTTCCTCTTTTCCGCTGCATAAGCAGCTTTATTCTTACTTATTTATTCGAGATAGAACTTCTTCTCACACTATCCTCCAT
>JBNMJJ010000450.1:0-1537 GCA_050873745.1 Lachnospiraceae bacterium
ATAGCCCTGTCCTTTGCGGAGGGAATGAAAAACGTGGGGGGCTATCTGAAGAATAAACCCCTTGTCTTTGTAGGGCTGCTGGTATTGTTCCTTATCATTTGGGAAACAATGAAGAAAGGAAATCCTCAGAAAAAAATCCCCCATCCGGTATGGACAGCCGGGGCTCTGTTTTGTCTGTACAGTGCCATGCAGGCGCCTGCTATTTATGCAGGAGTAGAGGTTTCCAACGGAGTGTATAATACTAATTATCAGGTGTTTTTGCTGATGGCAGTTGGTTTTGTGCTCCTTTTGGCACAGGGGGCGGCAGGCCATTGGCTGAAAAGCTGGACGGCGGAGAAGCTACATAACTATCTGGTGCTTCCCACCCTGTTCGTCTGCCTGATTCTGGCAGTAATGTTTCGCAGTAACGTAAAAGAAACTACGTTTTGGAAATCAGTGGATTATATCGCCACCGGACAGGCGGCGGATTATCGGTGGCAGATGGATTTGCAGACGAAGCTTTTATTGGATGAAAATAATGCTGACGTTATCCTGCCCTTCATCAATGACCAGCAGGGACCGCTGATGCAGATGCCGGCTACAGCCAATCCAGACGCCTGGACCAATACGGTGATGCGGCAGTTTTACCAAAAAAACAGCGTAGTAGCCATGCCCAGAAAGGAATGGGAGGCGCTGATGCAATAAAGTGGGGAAAAACCTATTTATTCATTGTGGAAAACGATATTTTGTACTATAATCAGTATGTTAAAATGAACGATGGGAGTATCATAATGGATAAAATAGCAGTATTGATACCTTGCTATAATGAGGAGAAAACAATTACAAAGGTGGTAAGGGACGCCAGAGCGGTGCTGCCGGAAGCGGTTATCTATGTATATGATAATAATTCCAAAGACAGAACGGCGAAGCTGGCAAAGGAAGCGGGAGCGGTGGTACGCTCTGAAAGAATGCAGGGAAAGGGAAACGTTATCCGAAGAATGTTCAGGGAGATTGACGCCCACTGCTATATTATGGTGGATGGTGATGACACCTATCCGATGGAATATGCCCGCAAAATGGCGGACAAGGTTCTTAATGAGAATGCGGATATGGTGGTAGGTGACCGGCTTTCCACCACCTATTTTACGGAATATAAGCGTCCCTTCCACAATTTTGGAAACTCCCTGGTGCGAAAAAGTATCAATTTGTTATTTAAAAGCGAGATAAAGGATATTATGACCGGATACCGGGCCTTCAGCTATCAGTTTGTTAAAACTTTCCCAGTGATGAGCAAGGGCTTCGAAATTGAGACGGAGATGACCATCCATGCAGTAAACAACAATATGCAGGTGGAAAACGTGCTGGTGGACTATCGGGACAGACCGGAGGGCAGTCAGTCCAAGCTGAACACCTATTCCGATGGTTTTAAGGTATTAATGACCATCGGGAGGCTGTTTCGGGAGTACAGGCCTTTTCCTTTTTTCAGCCTGCTGGCAGTGGGGTTGATGGTTCTGGCGGTGGTGTTTTTTGTTCCCGTATTTTTGGAATACCTGCAGAC
>JBNMJJ010000451.1:0-1534 GCA_050873745.1 Lachnospiraceae bacterium
AAGCGCCTCAGTCCCTATTATTTTCTTTAACCGGGAGCTGGTGGAAGAGGATTTGGAGCGTTGGGACCAGCTTTACTATGTGGGGGCGGATGCCTTTGAGTCCGGAATTTTACAGGGGGAGATTCTGGTGGAAAAGCTGGAGACGGACCTGGATAAAATCGATAAAAACGGCGACGGCGTGATACAATATGTACTGCTGGAGGGAGAAGCGGGGCATCAGGATTCCATTGTCCGCACAATGTATTCCGTAAATACGGTTACAGAAGCGGGATACAAAATGGAAAAGCTGGCAGACGAGATTGCCAACTGGAACCGGGACCAGGGAAAGACGAAGATGTTGCAGTGGATACAGGAATACGGAGAGACAATCGAGGTTGTTTTTGCCAATAATGATGATATGGCTTTAGGCGTTCTGGATGCGGTAAAGGAGATGGGCTACGAAAATACGGGGGAGGGATGGTTTCCCGTAATTTTGGGCATTGACGGAATCCAGGAGGCTCTGGATGCGGTAAACAACGGAGAGTTTTCAGGTACGGTAATCAATGATTACAAAGGACAGGCAGAGGCCATAGTTGAACTGGCCTGCGCTCTGGCAGCCGGTCAGGATTTAAACGCTTTAAAGTACCCGCCCCAAATGGGAAAATATATACGCCTGCCCTATACGCAATATGTGATGCCGGAGTAAAACAGGGGCAGTCAGGGATTTTCACAAACCTGAGAAGGCCGTTTAAGGCGGCAGAATGAGAGGAAGAATGAGTATAGAAAACAAAGACAACAGCAAAAAGAAGATTACACAGGCCAGTTTGACCATGCGTATTTTGGCAGGATGCTATCTGCTCTATCTGGTCTACCAACTGGTAAGGGGACTGCCCGACAGCGTGGGAAGCTCCAGAATAGTAACCATAGCCGGTATAGCCGTCTTTCTTTTACTAAGCATTATTCTGCTGGGCCACAGCGTCTATTTGCTGAAAACAGAGGGCTATGATAAAGAGGGAGAAAATCAGGACAGGGAGAGCGGAAAAGAAGATTAAGACTTGTTTCTTGGGAAAGAGTATAGTATTCTAATAAAGTCGCAGTAAATATACAATGGAGGAACATCATGACGAATATCGAGCTACAGATTATGGCGAATGAAGTTCGTAAAAATATTATCAGGTCTGTACACAGTGCAAAGGCCGGCCATCCCGGCGGTTCATTGTCGGCAGCGGATATTTTTACTTATTTATATTTTGAAGAGATGAATGTTGACCCTGCGGACCCGAAAAATCCGGACAGGGACCGTTTTGTTTTATCAAAAGGGCATACTGCTCCCGGTTTGTACGCAGCATTGGCCCTGAAGGGATTTTTTCCACAGGAGGATTTAACCACCTTAAGAAAGCTGGGCTCCTATCTGCAGGGGCACCCGGACATGATTAAGACCCCTGGGGTGGATATGTCTACCGGTTCCTTAGGGCAGGGCGTTTCCGCTGCAGTAGGAATCGCACTGTCAGGAAAGATGGATAAGAAGGATTACCGGGTATATACTCTTTTGGGC
>JBNMJJ010000452.1:0-1529 GCA_050873745.1 Lachnospiraceae bacterium
ATATTATGGGAATCCTGAATGTCACTCCGGATTCCTTTTCTGACGGAGGAAGGTATAATACACTGGACGCTGCTCTTTTTCGGGTGGAAGAAATGCTGGAGGAAGGGATGGACATCCTGGATGTTGGAGGAGAGTCTACCAGACCCGGTCATGTACAGATTAGCGATGAGGAAGAGATTGGACGGGTGGTTCCGGTGATTGAAGCCGTAAAAAAACGTTTTGACGTGCCGGTCTCCCTGGATACCTATAAGGGAGCGGTAGCCCGGGCAGGAATTCAGGCAGGAGCGGATTTAATCAATGACATCTGGGGGCTGCAGTACGACCCTGCCATGGGCAAAATAATTGCCGACAGTGGGGTGGCCTGCTGCCTGATGCACAATCGGGAGGAAGCAGACTATCAGAATTTTCTGGAGGATATGGCAGCCGATTTTAGACAGATTCTTGATACTGCCCAAAAGGCAGGGATTGCTGATGAAAAGATTATTCTGGACCCGGGAATTGGCTTTGGAAAAACCTATGAGCAGAATCTGGCGGCTATTGCCAACCTGGAAAAGCTGAAAATTTTTGGTTTTCCTGTTCTTCTTGGCACCTCCCGTAAGTCCGTTATTGGACTTACTCTGGAGGTGCCCCCTAAAGAGAGAGTGATTGGTACGGTGGTTACCGGAGTGTTTGGCATGATACAGGGCTGCAGCTTTTTAAGGGTTCATGACATCAGGGCCCATGTGGAGGCGGTGAAGATGACAGAAGCCATCAGGCGTGAGAGGAAGTTATGATGTTTTCTGCAAATGGAAATACGAAATAAACAGGAGGTGGAGGAATGGCTCTATCGGCATTTATTGAAATGTGTGTTGATGAAAAAATCTCAAAAGAATAGTTTAAATATGTTTGACGGGATAGCTTAAATGTGCAAAAATAGAATTATCAGATAAGGGTCAGCAAATAGGAAAGAGATTGGAGGAAAGGATATGGTAGAGGTTATGACAGATAAGCAATATGACGGTATTTTACAAATGATTGAAATGATAGTGGATAGCTGCAAAGACCTGGACGAAGCTAAGAGGAAAATTGCAGAATTGCGGAAGGAAAAGAAAGATAAAGAGTAATAAAAGCAGGGGCTTGCGACCCTGCTTTTTTATGGGAGGAGAGTATGGAAAGAAAAAGAGATTGCATTCGGATAAAGGGGCTGCAGATTCATGCCTGCCACGGAGTCTTTCCTTTCGAGAAGGAGCAGGGACAGTTGTTCATCGTTCATGCCGTCCTTTATACGGATTTAAGCAGAGCAGGATTCAGTGACCGGCTGACGGATTCCACCCATTACGGGGAGGTATGCGAGCGGATTAGAAAGAGTATGACAGAATGCTCCTACGACCTGATTGAAAGGGCTGCCCAGAAAACGGCGGAGGATATTCTGCTCCATTTTCCCTTGATTGAAGAGGTTACTCTGGAAGTGGAAAAACCTCAGGCGCCCATTGCTATGGAATTTGAAACCGTATCTGTATGTATTACCCGAGGCTGGCACAGGGTATATC
>JBNMJJ010000453.1:0-1526 GCA_050873745.1 Lachnospiraceae bacterium
CAAATCCGTGTGCATCCGCCGGAGGCTCTAAGGAAACACTGAATTAATCAGTGTTTCCTTAGACTTTTTCGTTTGTGAAATCATATAGGACAAAATAACCTCATCATCATACCCAAAATCCGGCTTATTTATCCAGATAACCTCTTTTTCCCGTTTAAACCAGGTCAACTGCCGCTTGGCAAAATGGCGGGTATCCCGCTTAATCCGGTAAACGGCTTCCTCCAAAGAAATTTCTTCCTCCAAAAAAGCCATCATCTCCTTATAGCCGATTCCCTGCATGGACACATAGGAGCGGTCATAGCCCATTTCCCTTAGCTTCTTGACTTCCTCCACCAGTCCTGCCTGCATCATCTGGTCTACCCTGAGGTCGATTTGATGATAAAGTTTTTCCCGTTTATCGTTTAACACAAAATAAGTGAACTCATAGGGACTTACGTTTTTTTGCTGAACCCGGTTATGCTCGGAAATAGGCTCTCCTGTAAGCTGGTAATATTCCAGCGCCCGGATTACCCGCTTTACATTGCGGGCATGAATCTTCGCAGCGGAAACCGGGTCCACCTTACGCAGCTTTTCATGTAAATACTCCCCTCCCTTTTTCCGGGCAAGCTGCTCCAGCCTTAAGCGAATCCCTTCTTCATCCTGATTGGGGGTAAAATCAATATCATAGACTACCGCCTGGATATAAAACCCGGTTCCTCCCACCAGAATGGGAATATGGCCTCTTCCATAGATTTCCTCCATAGCCGCTTTGGCCCTCTGCTGAAAAACCAGCACGTTAAACTCCTCCGAGGGTTCCAGCTCATCCACCAGAAAATGGGGTATTCCCTCCATCTCCTCCGGGGTAATTTTTGCCGTTCCAATATCCATATGCCTGTACACCTGCATGGAATCGGCGGAAATGATTTCTCCTCCTATGGCCTTTGCCAGTGCAAGGGAAAGGCGGGTCTTTCCTACTGCGGTGGGTCCTGTAAGAACCACCAGACTGCGCTTTTTTTCTGCTTTTGGCTCCTGCTTACTCATGAATCTTCTCCTAAAGGATACGTTTGAATTTTTTCTCCAAATCCTGCTTACTCATGGAAATCATGGTGGGACGCCCGTGGGGACAGTGATAGGGATTTTCCAGCTTAAGCATCTGCTCAATAAGGCTTTCCATTTCCAGGCTGCTCATGGCCTGGTTTCCCTTTACCGCCGCCTTGCAGGACATGGAAATGATTTTTTCCTGAATCACCTCGGGCGTGCCCTTACAGCCGTTTTCCACCAGTTCATCCAGTATCTCTTCAAAAAAATCTTTTTCCGTTTTACCGTACAAATCTACGGGCATCTCCCTCATGGCTATGGAATGGCTGCCAAAATCCTCCCAGCCAAAGCCCAGGCTTTTGAAGTATTCCTGATACTCCTCCAGAGCCGCTTCCTCCTTCTGAGTCAAATGTAAAATCAGGGGAGGCTGGAGATTCTGGGTGACCACCTGGCCCTGTTTATATTCCGCCATCAGCTTCTCGAATTTCACCTTTTCATGGGCAGAATGC
>JBNMJJ010000454.1:0-1510 GCA_050873745.1 Lachnospiraceae bacterium
GGGCACCGGTGTAGGCGGCGGAATCATCGTCGGCGGAAAGGTGATTACAGGGGAGCACGGCGCCGGAGGAGAAGTGGGCCACATTTGCGTAAACTACAGTGAAACGGACCGCTGCGGATGCGGAAATCAGGGCTGTCTTGAGCAGTATGCTTCTGCCACCGGAATTGTCCGTCTGGCAAAGCAGAAGATGGAAAAAGAAGCCAGAGCCACCCTGCTTTCTCAGGGAGAAATTACCGCAAAGTCCGTTTTTGATGCGGTAAAGGAAAAGGATGAGGTGGCTATGGAGGTGGCAGAGGAGTTCGGCGAATATCTGGGGAATGGCTTGGCTGTTCTGGCGGCTATTACGGACCCGGCTATCTTTGTTATCGGCGGCGGAGTGTCCAAAGCGGGAGAGGTAATTCTTTCCTATGTCAGCAAATATTATCAGAAACGTGCATTTTTTGCCAATAGGCAGGTGGAGTTTGCCCTGGCTTTGCTGGGAAATGACGCAGGTATTTATGGAGCGGCGAAGCTGGCGTTGGATAAATAAAAGAGTAAGGAGACAGATTCCATGAATAAACCAACCTTGGTGATTATGGCAGCAGGAATGGGCAGCCGTTACGGAGGCTTGAAACAGATTGATAAAATTGATGAGCAGGGGCATATCATTATGGATTTTTCCGTATATGATGCCAAACGGGCCGGTTTTGAACAGGTGGTTTTTATCATCAGGAAGGAAAATGAAGCTTTATTCAGAGAGGTTATTGGGGATAAGGCTGCACAGCAGATGAAGGTAGACTTTGCCTTCCAGGAGGTAGAGGATATTCCCAAAGGGTTTGCACTCCCCAAAGGAAGAGTTAAGCCCTGGGGAACCGCCCATGCGGTTTTAAGCTGCAGAAAGCTGGTAAAAGGGCCTTTTGCGGTGATTAATGCGGATGATTATTATGGTGTGGAGGCTTTTCAGTTAATTTATGACTTTTTAACCACTCATCAGGACGATGAAAAATACCGCTATGCTATGGTGGGCTATGAGCTGGGAAAGACCGTAACGGACAACGGTTATGTATCCAGAGGGGTTTGTGAGGTCAATGAAAAGCAGGAATTAATCAGCGTGACGGAAAAGACTCATATCGAAAAGAGGGGAGACGGGATTGTCTATACCGAGGATGAAGGCAGAAGCTGGACACCCATCGGGGACGAGACTACGGTGTCCATGAATATGTGGGGCTTTACCGCCAGCATATTAAAGGAGCTGGAGGAACACTTTCCTGTTTTTCTAAAAAAAGGTCTGAAGGAAAATCCCTTAAAGTGTGAGTGTTATCTTCCGGCAGTGGTCAGCCAGCTTCTGGCGGAGAACAAGGCTACAGTAACCGTATTAAAATCGAAGGACCAGTGGCATGGAGTCACTTATCAGGAAGACAAACCTATGGTAGTAAAGGCTATGCAGAGGCTGAAGGCTAACGGGCTTTACCCGGAAAAATTGTGGTAGTCAGCCAGGCAGAGTATCGTCAGGAACCCCCTGACCGGATAC
>JBNMJJ010000455.1:0-1503 GCA_050873745.1 Lachnospiraceae bacterium
ATGGAGGTTTCCATAGATGAGCCTTTAAACGTGGACTGGGACGGTAATGAGCTGCTGTTAAGCGACATACTGGGAACGGACGAGGACGTTATTTACCGGGACCTGGAAACGGAGGTGGAGAAAAAGCTGCTAAAAAAGGCAATGGAGAAGCTGTCTCAGCGGGAGAAGGTAATCATCACCCTGCGCTACGGCCTGGCCACGCCTTCCGGGGAGGAGATGACCCAAAAGGAGGTGGCCTCCTACCTGGGTATTTCCCAGTCATACATATCCCGTTTGGAAAAAAAGATAATGAAACGATTAAAAAAAGAAATGATGAAGGCACAGTGAAAGAATAATTTTCCTGACTTTGACAAATCCTTTTAGCGTAAACAATTTGCCAGGAGGACAAAAGCATGGTACAGGGAAAGGTAGAGATATGTGGTGTAAATACGGCGAGGCTTCCTCTCCTGAAGCAGCAGGAGAAGGAAGCTTTGTTCGTGCGGATAAAAGAGGGGGACAGGGAGGCCAGAGAGGAGTATATTAAGGGGAATCTCAGGCTGGTTTTAAGTGTAATCAAGCGTTTTTCGGCATCCAATGAAAATGTGGATGATTTGTTTCAAATCGGATGTATAGGACTGATGAAGGCAATCGATAATTTTGACATAAGCCTGAACGTAAAGTTCAGCACCTATGCTGTACCCATGATTATGGGAGAAATCCGGCGGTTTTTAAGGGACAACAGCAGCATCAGAGTGAGCCGTTCCATAAAGGATACCGCTTATAAGGCCATTTATACCAAGGAAAATCTAATGAAAAAAAACATGAAGGAGCCTACCATAGCAGAAGTGGCAAAGGAAATCGGCGTATCGAAGGAAGAGGTGGTGTATGCCCTGGATGCCATCCAAAATCCCATGAGCCTTTATGAGCCGGTTTACACCGATGGAGGCGACACCCTTTATGTGATGGACCAGATAAGCGACAAGAAAAACAAAGAGGAAAACTGGGTGGAGCATCTTTCCTTAAGTGAAGCCATGAAGCAGTTGGGGGAAAGGGAGCATGAAATCATCAGTCTGCGCTTTTTTGAAGGAAAAACCCAGATGGAGGTGGCGGGCATAGTAGGGATTTCCCAGGCACAGGTCAGCCGTCTGGAAAAAAACGCCCTGGCTGTGATGAAACGCTTTTTATCTGCATAAGATAAAGAAAAAGGAAGAAAAATGTTATGCTCTATACCGAATTTCGAAAAAAAGAAGTGATTAATATTCGGGACTGCAGGATACTTGGACAGGTGGTAGATATAGAATTTGATGAATGCAGCGGCTGCATCAGAAAGATATTCGTCTCCGACCGGCCCTGTTTCTGCAATATCTTTTCCTTTTTCCCAGGAGAGGGGCAGATGGAAATCTGCTTCAAGGACATTCGACAGGTGGGACCGGATATTATCCTCGTGGATTTTTGCTGAACTGGAAAGATAAGGAAAAATTGACAGAATATTCTATTTCAGGTATAATATTCCTCAAATCAGCG
>JBNMJJ010000456.1:0-1501 GCA_050873745.1 Lachnospiraceae bacterium
GCAGTGGAAATTTACGAAACGATTGTGCAGATTCTTTTGAAGAGCCAGGTGGAGGCAAGGGGCCTGAAGGTATTGACACCCAGGGAGGTCATCTTCGAGGGAGGAAGAGAGGTGAATCTTCAGCCGGAATACGAGGCGTCTCTCTATTATGTATATGGCCCTTACGGGGTGGATAAGATTTGTTCCTCTTCTGCCGAAGCAGTAATGCGGGCTTATGAAATTTCCGGTTCCGTGGTTGACGGCGGAGGAAACTATGTATGGAAGAAGGGGACAATTTTTACCAGGAATCAGATTATGGCTATTCAGGGGGAAAAGGGAAGTGAGAAGAAGTCTTCCCTGGCGGTATGTCTGGATACCATTTTGCAGTTGGAAGGGATTTCCCGTTTGACAGAACCTATGCTGGAGAGAGGAGAGGATGCCTTCGGTATTTTGGAGCAGAGTCTGCGGCAGGCCCAGGTTCTGGATTTAACCGGTTGTGTTTTAGATACCGTATTATATTATGTGGACCAGGATATTCCGGTACTGGCCCTTGTGGAAAATGAGGCAGTTCTGATTATTGGCTTCAATGAGCAGAATGTAGTACTGATGGACCCCTTAACGGGGACGGTCTACAAAAAAGGGATGAACGATTCCCGGTTGATGTTTGAGGAAAGCGGCAATCGTTTTATCACCTATCTTCGCTATTAAGGATGAGAGAGAAAGAAACATTTAATCTGAAAAATTGTTGATTTTTAGCAAAAATATATTATAATGATATGCGGTCAGTTCGAGACCTTCCTGACCGAAGCGTATCTGCCCCAGGGCAGATAACGAAGAAAAAAACAAAACTAAAGGAGACAAATGAATATGGAAAAGAAAACAAACAACACTGCTTTGTATCTGACTCAGGGAGCGATGATTGCGGCTCTTTATGTGGTGCTTACCTTGATTGCCAATGCTTTTGGTCTGGCCAATATGGCTATTCAGGTGCGCTTCTCGGAGGCTCTCACCGTATTACCCTATTTTACTCCGGCGGCCATTCCGGGTCTGTTTGTAGGGTGTCTGCTGAGTAATTTGATTACCGGGGCCATGCCTCTGGATGTGATTTTCGGCAGTCTGGCGACCCTGGTGGGGGCAATGGGAACCTACACACTAAGAAAGCAAAAATGGCTGTCGCCCCTGCCGCCGATTGCGGCAAATGTAATTGTGGTGCCGCCACTATTGGCCTATGTGTATAAGATGCCGGGAAGTATCGTTTATTTTGCCATTACGGTAGGAATAGGAGAAATTATTTCCTGCGGCGTCCTGGGTATGCTTCTTTTGTTTGCCTTGGAGAGATACCGCACCGTGCTTTTTCCGGTGAACAAATCATAATTGGGAAACGGACGGTTATAAAATGAGTTAAGTAAAGAGTGCTGCTTCATGACTAAGTTATGGAGTAGCACTTCTTTTTTTAAGTATTTGGCCATGCTATAATGAGTTAAAGTGGGCAGTTATAGTAAATGTTTAGGCAGTAGTGTGA
>JBNMJJ010000457.1:0-1501 GCA_050873745.1 Lachnospiraceae bacterium
CTATGTAGTGGTAATGTATGCAGGCCGTGTTGTGGAAAAGGGAACCGCTGCGGAAATCTTTAAAAATCCCTGCCATCCCTATACCATCGGCCTGATGAATTCCAAGCCTGTGGTGGGAAAAAAGGTTGACCGCTTATACAGCATTCCGGGAAAGGTGCCCAATCCCATTGACATGCCTTCCTACTGCTATTTTAAGGACCGCTGTGAAATGTGCGTGGAGGCCTGCGAGGGAGCCTATCCGGAGGTAATTCAGCTTTCGGACACCCATTTTGTGAGCTGCTGGCGTCATGCGGATATGAAAAAAGAAGGAGGAAAGTAGATGGATAATCAGGAAAAAAAAGAGGCTTTCGTCTATGATGAAGGAAACATCCTGGAAGTACGCAATTTGAAAAAATACTTTCCGGTAAAGGGCGCACTGGGAGTACAAAAGGGTGCGGTCAAAGCAGTTGATGATGTAAGTTTTAAGATAAAAAGAGGAACCACCATGGGACTGGTAGGAGAGTCCGGCTGCGGTAAATCCACCACTGGACGTACCATTTTGCGTCTTTTGGAAAAGACCGATGGTGAGATTTATTTCAACGGTCAGGATATAAGCAGCCTGTCTCGTAAGGAACTGCGGCAGTTGAGGACCAAGATGCAGATTATTTTTCAGGACCCCTATTCTTCCCTGTCTCCCCGGCTTCCGGTAGGGGAAATTATCGGAGAGGGCGTCAGGGAGCATGGACTGGTTCCCAAAAAGGATATGGATGAGTATGTTACAGGGATTATGCACTCCTGCGGTCTGCAGCCCTTCCATAAGGACCGCTATCCCCATGAGTTTTCTGGCGGACAGAGGCAGCGTATCTGTATTGCCAGGGCCATTGCCTTAAATCCCGATTTTATCGTCTGCGATGAACCGGTTTCCGCACTGGACGTATCTATACAGGCACAGGTAATCAATCTGCTGAAAGATTTGCAGAAGGAGAGGAGTCTGACCTATTTATTCATTTCCCATGACCTTTCGGTGGTGGAGCATATTTCGGATACTGTGGGAGTAATGTATCTGGGGGGGCTGGTAGAGACAGGAGAGACGGAGGATATTTTTAAGAATCCCCTGCATCCCTACACAAAGGCTTTATTCAGCGCTATTCCCATGCCTGACCCGGAGCTGAAATCGAAACGGATTATTTTGGAGGGAAGCATTCCTTCCCCGGCAAATCCCCCTGCAGGCTGCAAGTTCCACACCAGATGCTCCGAATGTATGGAAATCTGCCGGACAGAGATTCCCGTTGAAAAGGATATGGGCAACGGACATAAGGTAAGGTGTCATTTGTATGACTAGAAAAGGAAAAGGCGGGTTTTTCTTCGACGGCAGAGACCAGTATGTGGATGAAATACTGGAGGCAGGAAGAAGAGAGCTGGAAGAGTTACAGTTGGAACCGGATGAGCGAAAGGCCAGGCAGGAGAGAGAAAGCAGAAGACAGGCCCAGGAGCAAATATCCGCTGCCGACCGCTTTCATGC
>JBNMJJ010000458.1:0-1499 GCA_050873745.1 Lachnospiraceae bacterium
AATCTATGGTTAATTTTCTGAATTTTTCTGCCATGTTGCGAATAAACTCAGAGTTGGTGGGACAGCCCGTATCTTTAGAAACCGGAAAGGGATAAAGTTCTTCCAAAAAGGACATGGAATTATCCTTCCACACCTTTTCTATGGTATCTCGAATCCCTTTTTCCACATTTGTCCCTTTTGTATTCATTCTTTTAGCCACATCAGTGTAAACCTCCTGGAGCAGAAAATTATTCTCTTCCAGTTCATAGGCCGCAAGATAAATCGCCTCTGTCAAATATCCTTCTCTTCGGCTCCCGGTTTTTACTCCCAGGGCCAATATCATTGCACGAATACGTTCCCTGCGATTCTTTTCCAGTTTTTCTTTTTCCAATGTAATCAGGTTCACCATATGCTTATTCTTCTTATGATGGTAGGGGCTCATCCTGACTATCAGCCCTAAAACCCGTTCAGGAGAATAGCTGCGATTGCCCTTATAGCAAACAAAATCCGCTCCCAGCTCCTTGATATAGTGATTTACGGTGCTGCTTCTGTTATTGGTAAAAACCACCACCAGGGGCCTGCTGGCCCCCAGATTGTTAAGCTCTTCCAAAAAATTGATGCCGTCTCCCTCTTCCAGCTCCAAATCCAGAAGTATGGCATCAATCTTCCCCTTCAGCACCTGATTCAATGCCTCCGTCTGACTGCCCGTCATCCCTGCCAAATTGATTTTGCTGCTTTGATGGATATAGAAAAGAAATGCTTCCTGTAAGTTCTCATCATCTTCCACCAAAAGAAGTTGAATTTTATCTGCCATACCCTTTCTCCTTTTCCCAACAGTATTTCCCCCTCTGCAGCGCAACCGCATAATGCCTTTACGGCTATTATAGCATCATTTTTTTCCCTTTTTTTCTTTTAGGCTAAGATATGGCTTTTAATCCTACATATACGCATAAATATTCCTTATATAGCCATACTTATTTAGAAATAGCGTTTTTCACTCCCTGCATTTTAAAACCTTTTTACTATAATTAAATCATCAGTAGATTATTCGGGGAAAAGAGCGAAAATGGATAAAGAAAAATTCAGCAAGCGTCTAAGTGAAATCAGAAATGAACGGAATATCTCCGCCAGAGAGTTGAGCCTTTCACTTGGCCAAAATGCAGGCTACATTAACAAAATTGAAAATCAGAAAAACTACCCTTCCATGGAGGTTTTCTTCTATTTTTGCGAATTTGTAGGAATCAGCCCTGCACAGTTCTTTGACGAGAAGATTACCAATTCCATCCTCCGCAACTGTATTTCTTCGGAATTGGATAAAATGGACGAGAAGAAACTGAAGCATGTTCTGGATATTTTGCAGGACATTAACTCCTAAACCCTCCTATTCCACCACATGCTTCTCTTTTAACTTACTCACCATTTCTTCCACCGTCCTTCCTGTTATGGGATGGCGCAGGCCGGGGGCCAGCTCCATCAAAGGGAGGAGCACAAAATCCCTGTTCTCCATGTCCTTATGGGGA
>JBNMJJ010000459.1:0-1482 GCA_050873745.1 Lachnospiraceae bacterium
CTAATAAAGTAACGCTTTCCCCTTTTTCCAAGTGCCGCCTTATGATTTCCAGTTTCAATTCTGCAGAATACATCTTTTTAGACATGAAATAACCCCTTTCATTAGACTTTTGTTTTGTCTAACAAAAGGGGGTCACTTCAGACTGAACGCCTACGGTGGTTATTTTTTCCGGCTGGGTTTCGTCCGGGTTCATGGAATAAAGGGTGTTCCCATCGTAGGGATTGACAAAATAGATTTTGCCGTCGGACTCGCAAAACAGCCCCTTGTTCAGCAGGTTTCCGGCGGTATTCCCAAGGGTGCCGTCAGGATTGGAGGGCACCCGTTTTGACCAGTAGGAAAAAAACAGCAGACCTCCAAGCGCCAGAATTACAATGACGGGAAGGATAAAGGCTTTTATCGTTTGCATAAAATCTACCTCCATTCAGCAGAATGTCATATTTTCGTGTAGCTTTATCTATAGTATAGTATCAGATTTGCTTGCTATCAAGTCAAATTTGGAGTAAAATTTTAAAGGAATATTTAAGAAAAACGGATTCCGGTTTATACCGGACAGTCAGGGATAAAAGAAAGCTGTCATACAGCGGAAATGAGAGGGAAGGATGAAAGAGCTTTCAGAATTACGGGTACAGCTTGACGCCATTGACCGGCAGATTGTTAAGCTGTACCAGCAGCGGTTGGAGATAAGCGAAGGGGTAGCGGAGTATAAAATCGCCCATAAGAAGATGGTTCTTGACCGGGACCGGGAGGCCGAAAAGATTGAGGCGGTTACTTTGCTGGCACAGAATGAATTTAATAAGAAGGCCATTCGGGAGCTGTTTGAGCAGATTATGTCGGTGAGCCGGAAATTACAATACAGAATGCTGTCAGAGCAGGGAAGGACCCTGCGCCTGCCTTTTGAAGCCGTAGAGAGCCTTGTGGGGCAGGATACCAGAGTGGTCTTTCAGGGAGCCCCCGGCTCCTACTCCCAGGAGGCTATGGAGTCCTTCTTCGGAAAAGAGACGGACTGTTTTTCGGTGGAGACCTTCCGTCAGGCCATGTGCGCTCTGGAGGAGGGCAGTGCGGATTATGCAGTGCTTCCCATCGAAAACTCTACGGCGGGTATCGTCAGTGAAATCTATGATTTGCTGGTGGAATTTGAGAATTATATTGTGGGGGAAGAGGTGGTCAGGATTGAGCACTGCCTGCTGGGAGTGCCGGGGGCAGCTCTGGAAGAGATTGAGACCGTCTTTTCCCATCCCCAGTCCCTGATGCAGAGCGACGGCTTTTTACGGCAGCATCCCCAGTGGAAACAGGTCAGTATGTTAAACAATGCCTTTGCCGCAAAGAAGGTAAAGGAGGAAGGCTGTAAAAGCCAGGCGGCTATCGCAGGAAAAAGGGCAGGGGAAATCTATGGCCTGGAGGTGTTAAAGCAGGGCGTGAATCAGGCCCAGAATAACTGTACCAGATTTATCGTGGTGACCAATCGGAAGATTTTTTTGAAAA
>JBNMJJ010000460.1:0-1469 GCA_050873745.1 Lachnospiraceae bacterium
CCATAACCAGCCGGTAAATCTGGGCATACTCCTTTTCCTTGCCTTTATCCCCCCAGCCGCCGAACATCTGCTCATAGACCTTCAATTTTTCCTGACAGCCATTGGCGGTCAAAAGAGCATAAAGCTGTCTGACCAATCCTCCTGCCTTATGTTTTCCCGGCTTAAGAAGGGACAGTTCCTCCACAATTTTCTGCCTTGTGGCGTTAATTTCTTCCAGCTCCTTTGCCCCATCCTCTCCTGACGGGGTGCGGACAAATAAGGTGTTCCAGGCTTTTTTTCCTTTAATGCCAAAACGAAGAACGTAGTTTTCCAGCCGGTCCACCTCTTCTGGTTCCAGCTCTACCATCCCGCTTCGTAAGTAGTGGAACATGGCTTCATAAGAATAACCGGAAACGATTACCTGCAGGGCGGAACGGATATATTCAATAAAGGGATTCAGGGTAATTCCTCTGGTTCTGTCCATAAAACAGGGCAGTCCGTACTGCTCAAAAATCTCCTCCACCAGACTGCCGTACGCCTCCAAATCACCGCTGATTACCGCAATATCCCGATAGCAGTATCCCTCCTTTAAGCATTCTCGTATCTGACGGCAGACCTGTCTGACCTCCTCCTCCATGGTGGACGCCTCATAAAGACAGATAGCCTCGGTCTTATCCTTAAAGCTCTGACTGGGTATGTTAAAAAGCTGTTTTTCCAGATGGGCAAGGGCCTTATTCTCCTTAAACCTTCCCTCCTTCGCCTCTATCCAGACAGGCTCATTTATCCTCTCTCCTGCTGCCAGGGCCAGCTTTTCCAAAGAAGCCTTCGTCTTTAAGCTGAGGGAAAACAGCTCCTGTCTGCCCTCCGGCTCCAGAGTCAGGGTAACTGTCACCTCTTTCGCCTGACGAAGAAGCTCTTCAATCACCCTGTTCTGTATGGGCGTAAAACCGGTAAATCCATCCAAAACCACCACACTGTCCTTAATCAACTGAGATTTTTCCAACTGTGCTGCCAGTCGGTCATAGGTCTCTTCCGTAGTGATAAACCGTTCCTCCAGATAAGCGTGAAAGGCCTGATGAAGAGTCTTTAAATCCTGCAGCTTTCCATACAGGCTTCCTCTTTTTTGGGAAAAGACCAGCATACTGTCCAACTCATCCTCACCTATGCCGTACTGCATAAACTCGGAAAGGGCAGATTTAATCTGGTGGATATAGCCCAACTTCTTCAAATGGCTTCCCAGTACCGGCAGCTCATCCTTCACCTCCTGAGCCACCTTCCGAAGCACCAGGCTCTTTCCCGTATCGTCCAGTACCGGAACCCGGGCTCCTCCCGTTTCTTCCATAATCCGGTAGGCCAACCGCCCGAAGGAGAGTACGTCAATATTCATAATCCCCCCTCTGGGGTGTCTGGTCACCAAATCCATCTGGGTCTGCATGGTGAACTGGTCCGGCACCAGAATGAAGAAATTCCGCTTTTCCTCTTCCATAGAC
>JBNMJJ010000461.1:0-1455 GCA_050873745.1 Lachnospiraceae bacterium
AGGAGCTTTTCCAACAGCCTGTAAATGAGGTAAATCAGGAGCAGCCTGCAGAGGGAGAGTCTTTAGTGCAGCCTGAAGGCGGGGAAGGTTTGGAGCAGCCTACAGGGGAAGAGCCTCTCCAGCAGCCTGCCGATGAGGGAAATCAGGAACAGACCCTGGAGGGAGAGTCCCCAGAACCCTCCAGTGAGAACGTGATTATGGAGATTCCGGTAACGGGAGACATGTTGCAGCAGTAAAGAAAAAGTGAGGAGAACATGGTAGCAATAATCGATTACGATGCAGGAAATATAAGAAGTGTGGAGAAGGCGGTTGCTTTCCTTGGACAAGAAGCCGTTATCACCAGAGAACCGGAAGTGATTCTGGCTGCGGAACATGTTATCCTCCCCGGTGTCGGTAATTTTGGGGACGCTATGGAAAAGCTGGAGCATTATCGGTTGGTTCCGGTAATCAGAGAAGTGGTCAGAAAACAGATTCCCTTTTTGGGAATATGCCTGGGATTGCAGCTTCTTTTCAGCAAAAGCGATGAATCTCCGGGAGTGGAAGGTCTTGGAATATTGGAGGGAGAAATCAAACGGATTCCCGATGGGGAAGGCTTGAAAATCCCCCATATCGGATGGAACTTGCTGTCCTTTCCCAGAAAAGGAAGGCTATACCAGGGGCTTTCGGAAGAATCTTATGTTTATTTTGTACATTCCTATTACCTTGAAGCGAAGGAAAAAGAGATTGTAACGGCTGTAACGGAGTATGGTGTCGCTATTCATGCCTCTATCGAAAAAGGAAACGTGTTTGCCTGCCAGTTTCATCCGGAAAAAAGTTCGGAAACAGGGTTAAAAATACTGGAAAATTTTTTGAAGGTGAAGCGGGAGGACAGATAATGTTTACGAAGAGAATCATTCCCTGCCTTGACGTATATAATGGACGGGTAGTAAAAGGAGTAAACTTTGTAAATCTCCAGGATGCAGGAAATCCGGTAGAGATTGCAGCGGCATACGACAAGGCCGGTGCAGATGAACTGGTTTTTTTGGACATTACCGCCTCTTCGGATGGGAGAGAGACGGTGGTGGATATGGTCAGAAGAGTGGCCGAAAAGGTATTTATTCCTTTTACCGTGGGCGGCGGAATCAGAACGGTAGAGGATTTCAGGGCCCTGCTTAGAGAAGGAGCCGATAAGGTTTCCGTAAATTCCTCGGCCATAGACAGGCCGGAGCTGATTTCAGAAGCGGCGGATAAATTCGGGAGCCAGTGCGTAGTGGTGGCCATCGATGCCAGAAGGAGAGAAGACGGCAGCGGCTTCAATATTTACAAGCATGGCGGAAGGCTGGATGTGGGAATCGATGCCGTGGAATGGGCCATGAAGGCAGAAAGCCTGGGGGCCGGGGAAATCCTGCTGGCCAGTATGGATGGGGACGGAACCAAGGCAGGTTACGATATTGAATTGACCAGACAGGTGGCAGA
>JBNMJJ010000462.1:0-1452 GCA_050873745.1 Lachnospiraceae bacterium
ACCTTGCCCCGCTGAATGTATTCCTTCAATAAGGTTCGGATGGCTGCCTCAAAGAAATTCAGCTTCTTGGGCATCTTGATGTTCACATCTAAATACCGGTGATTTACCGACTTTATTTCAACCGAAAATTTACGGTTATTCTCGCTGACTTCGCATCTGCCGAAGCCGGTCATACTCTTAATCATCGCTTCCTCCCCTTGTACCCTTCCGCAGGCTTTTGGTTCTCCCCTGCCTGAGGCTCCGGGGAAAAGCTGATTTAATCAGCATTTCCTTAGATTATAATTCATGAGCTGTTTGCCGTCAAGTGGAGACTGTGGTATACTTAAGCAGGCATATGGCAATGTCGGGCTTTCCCTGGCACATATGCAAAAATATGAATTAATTGAGGTAGGATGACACCATGGCCTTTGATGGAATTACCATTGCCTGTTTGAAACAGGAGCTGTCCCGGCAGCTAATAAACGGAAGAATCGCAAAAATAGCCCAGCCCGAAGCGGATGAGCTGCTTTTAACCATAAAAACCCCGGAAGGGCAAAAGCGTCTGGTGCTGTCCGCCAGCGCCTCCCTGCCGCTGGTCTATCTAACTAAAAATAATAAACCCAGCCCCCTCACCGCACCCGGCTTCTGTATGCTTTTACGCAAGCATCTGCAAAACGGGCGCATCACCAAGGTTTCCCAGCCCTCCCTGGAGCGTATTCTGGAATTTACCATTGAGCATCTGGATGAGCTGGGAGATTTATGCCAGAAAAAGCTGATTGTGGAGTTAATGGGCAAGCACAGCAATATTATTTTTTGCAGTAAAGAAGGAAAAATTATTGACAGCATCAAGCATATCTCTTCTGCCGTCAGTTCCCTTCGGGAGGTGCTGCCGGGGAGGGATTACTTCATTCCCGAAACCGCCCGCAAGGCCAATCCCCTTGCCACCGGCCGGGAAGAATTTTATTCCCTTGTTTTTTCCCAGAATACGGATTGCTATAAGGCCCTTTATACGGCCTATGTGGGCCTCTCCCCCTTTGCTGCCCATGAGCTCTGCGCCCGGGCCGGAGGAAACTGCGACCTTGCCGTGGCCGCCCTGAATGAAAGGGACAAGGAAAACCTTTTTGAAGCCTTTTCTTCGATGATGAATGCCATAAAGGAGAACCAATTCTCTCCCGCTGTTTTTTATGAAGGGGGACGTCCGGCGGAATATGCCGTTTATCCGGTAGTTTCCTATCCTAAGGAGGCAGTCCGCCAGTTTCCTTCCCTTTCTTTGCTTCTGGAACAGTATTACCGGGAAAAAAACACTATAACCCGTATCCGCCAGAAATCAGTAGATTTACGAAAAATCGTACAGACTGCCCTGGAGCGGAACATCAAAAAATACGATTTACAGCTTAAACAGATGCAGGATACCGAAAAAAGAGAAAAGTACAAGGTCTACGGAGAATTGCTCACCGCCTACGGCTATGGGGC
>JBNMJJ010000463.1:0-1413 GCA_050873745.1 Lachnospiraceae bacterium
CATTAGGGTTGCCCTCGGCAATAATGTATTCCGCTGCATTCAGCCATTCTTCAATGGTGGCGCAAAGTCCCCGTTTTAACAGGACGGGCATACCGGAGCGACCGGCTTCTTTTAACAGAATAAAGTTCTGCATATTGCGGGCGCCGATTTGAATCATGTCCACATATTTAGCCGCAGCTTCAATGGCCTCCTGGCTGACTACCTCACAGATGGTATTGAGACCCGTTTCTTTTTTGGCATTCTGCATATAAATCAGCCCTTCCTCTTCCAGACCCTGGAAAGAGTAGGGAGAGGTGCGGGGCTTGTATGCGCCGCCCCGTAAAAAGGTTGCCCCGGCTTTTTTTACCGCATGGGCAATCAGCATGAGCTGCTCCTCGCTTTCCACCGCACAGGGCCCTGCCATAATGGTCAGGTTGCCGGGGCCGATAGTGGTATTGCCTGCAGGTACCGCAGAAGGCTCCGGATGGAATTTTTTGTTGGCCAGCTTGTAGCTTTCCGTAACGGGAACGATGCGCTCCACATTTTTTAAGCTGGTAAGATGCTCCGGGTTAATCAGATTCTTGTTGCCCACAACACCGATGATGGTCACTTCACTGCCCTGAGATAAATGAACCTCCAGCCCATGCTGATGGATGTATGAGGTTACAGCGCTGATGCTGTCCTCAGAGGAATTGGGTTTCATAATAATAATCATGTTATCTATCTCCTTATGGTTAAAAAAATCGGATATGGCGAACTGCATACAGCAAGCTCTTCAAGAATATAGCACTTCAACGTGTAAAAGTCAATAGAGGATGCAGGGCTACAGGCTAAAACATTTCCTTCACAGGGCTGTAAAATCCTGGGACACTGCTGTACGAATGATTTATATTGTTAGAATAGAGTGAAAAATCAGTACAAATTGATAGATTATACTTGTAAAATCGACGCTAATTTAGTAAAATATACGCATGGGTGTTGGAATAGAAAGACAAACTTCTGTGATTTCTGTACAAAATATCCTGAAATCTCATCAGATGGAGGAATCGATATGAATATTTACACAACAGACAAGATTCGAAATGTGGTACTGCTTGGTCACGGCGGTGCAGGCAAGACCAGTTTAGTGGAAGCAATGGCATATTTGTCCGGTATTACGTCCAGAATGGGAAAGGTGACTGACAAGAATACCATCAGTGATTTCGGCAAGGAAGAGCAGAAGCGGCAGATTTCCATTTCTACCTCTGTTGTTCCCATCGAGTGGGAAGGCTGCAAGATTAATCTTCTGGACACTCCCGGCTACTTCGATTTTGTAGGTGAAGTGGAAGAGGCTGTTTCAGCGGCGGATGCGGCAATTATCGTTGTTTCCGGCAAATCCGGCGTGGAAGTGGGAACCCAGAAGGCATGGGAGCTTTGTGAAAAGTATAAGCTGCC
>JBNMJJ010000464.1:0-1413 GCA_050873745.1 Lachnospiraceae bacterium
CGGTTACCTCTCTTCCCCGGGAGGCAAAAAACTCCTGGATTCTTTCCCGGGAATGCTGGTCCAGAAGCAGCGGCCTGTTCAGTGCCTTTGCCGCCATTTCCTTCGTCAAATCATCCTGGGTGGGCCCCAGTCCCCCGGAAAGAATCAGAATGTCCGCTCTTTCCAGGGCCGTTTTTATGGTCTTCAAAAGCCGCTCCTCATTGTCTCCCACTACCGTCTGATAGTAACAGGAAAGCCCTAGAGCAGCGCATTCTCCGGCCAAAAACGCAGCATTCGTATTGACGATATTTCCCAATAATATCTCGGTACCCACCGAAATCAGTTCTACTACCATTTTTATCCCATCTTTCTTTCCTACTTACTTCCCACGACTACTTTTGTTCTGCCATGACAGCTTTATTTTTCCAAAGATAATCTGCCAGAGAAACTACGGTCAGAGTCAGGGCAATCCACATACAGCCCTGAGTAACGTTTTTCCACAGCCCTCCCAAATCCGCAATCATAAGACAAATCATCAGCATCTGGAAGGTAGTCTTAAACTTTCCCCAGTAGCTGGCGGCAATGACCACTCCATTGTCGGAGGCCACCAGACGAAAGCCGCTGATAATAAATTCCCGGCTGATAATCACGATTACTACCCAGGAAGGGATTCTTTCCAACTCCACCAGGCAAATCAGGGCCGCACAAACCAGAAGCTTATCCGCCAGAGGGTCCATAAATTTTCCAAAGTTGGTTACCAGATTGTATTTTCTGGCAAGATGACCGTCCAGCAAATCCGTCAGGCTGGCAACCACAAAAAGAGCCAGAGCAATCCATTTTCCATAGACCAGTTCCTCTTCCAGCAGCATAATTATCACAAACGGAACTATCATCATCATACGCATAACAGTTAGTTTATTCGGTAAATTCATCTTAACCCTCCATGATGCCGCTTTGCGGCATCCCAAACCCGTGGGGAGAATGCCCGTATTTTGGGCATTCTCCGGTGTGAAGCTAGAACTTCTTGGCGAAACGCCCACTGGCGTGAGCCTTTAGAAGTTCTCTTCACACAAGTCTCCAACCAAATCATACTCATGAGACTCCGTAATGATTACCGGAACAAAGTCTCCCGTTATCAGTTCCCTGTCTGCGTGGACAAAAACGTAACCATCTACATTAGGTGCATCCTTGTAGCTTCTGCCCACATAAACATTATCCTCATCCAGCTTGCCTTCAATCATCACCATAAGCCTCCTGCCCTCCATAGCCTGAGCCTTTTCAAAGGCAATTTCCTGCTGAAGCTCCATCAACTGCTCACGGCGTTCTGCTTTTACCTCTTCCTCTATCTGCCCATCCATCAGGGCTGCCGGAGTGTCCTCCTCCAGGGAATAGGTAAATACACCCAGCCGGTCAAATTCCATATCATCCACAAAA
>JBNMJJ010000465.1:0-1404 GCA_050873745.1 Lachnospiraceae bacterium
AGGTTGAGGAAGGGGCTAAGTTCACGAAAAAACAGGCGGAGTATCATGCTAAAACCAAGATAAGGGATTTGGCATTGCTTACCCTTCTTCTGGGAACCGGAATCCGTGTATCGGAATGTGTAGGTCTGGATATTAAGGATGTGGATTTTGACAATCTGGGAATCAAGGTACGGCGAAAAGGCGGCTATGAGGATGTAGTATACTTTGGCGAAGAGGTAGAGATTGCTTTGGCTGACTATATGGAACAGAGACAACGGATGATTCCCCAAAGCGGACATGAGGAGGCCCTCTTCCTCTCCCTGCAGAATAGGAGGCTTACCGTAAGAAGCGTGGAAAATCTGGTGAAAAAGTACACTGCTCTGGTAACTAATCTGAAAAAAATCACTCCCCACAAATTAAGAAGCACCTATGGTACCAATCTATATCAGGAAACCGGTGATATTTATCTTGTGGCTGACGTTCTGGGCCATAAGGATGTGAATACAACCAGAAGGCATTACGCTGCGATGAAAGATGAAAATAAGCGCAAGGCGGCTAAAACGATTAAACTGAGGGAGCCATAAGGCGCTCTTCTTTCCTCTGGCAGTAGGTAAGAATATTCAAGCCGCACGAATCAATTAAATGCCGCTGGGCGGATATGAGATACTGCATTACCATTATCAGGCTGGATAGGTGGCCAGCGCTTAGGGAATAAACTCTGTGGAGTGATAAGGGACAATCAGATAGCTTCCGGCAGTGATATTCGGCTCACCCATCCGGTTAATCAGCATAACCTCCTCAATATAGGCGTTATAGTCTTCATAGGGGGAATCGCAGTATCTGGAAGCAATACCCCACAGGGTATCCCCATACTGTACTTCCACATTGGTATAATATTTATATAAAGAAGTCTTCTGCTTATTCTGCGCCTGAGACCAGATACGAAAACAGCTTAAAGACAGGGAGATAACTAACAGTATGGAAAAAGCAGTCAGGGCAAAAGCCTGCTTTAACAGGGTTCTTCTTCTCAACTGCTGCTGCCTGGGAGAAAGGGGACTTTGTAATCTGTTCTTCTTCATTCGTTTCATCGGTCTTACCTCCTTATATAAGAACAACTGTTCTATATGCGGATTATATCGAACAAATATTCTGGTGTCAAGACTAAAACGAAAAATAATCGAACAAATATTTGGAATATACGTTTGCTTTTTGGGCGGTTATTTGTTATACTCTGTTTATCAGAGAAATCAGGAAGGAGACAAGCTTCATGGCAAATGGAAAAATCAGTGCAAAACAGCAGGAAATTTTAACATATATTAAGAATGAGATTTTAAACCGGGGTTATCCTCCGGCTGTTCGGGAGATTTGTGAGGCGGTTAATCTGAAGTCTACCTCTTCTGTGCATTCCCATTTAGAAACATTGGA
>JBNMJJ010000466.1:0-1401 GCA_050873745.1 Lachnospiraceae bacterium
CTTACGGAATATGCTGCCGTAAAGGGGTTGCCCTTAATCCTGTTTACCGCCAGCGGCGGAGCAAGAATGCAGGAAGGTCTGTTTGCCCTGATGCAGATGGCCAAAACCTCAGCAGCCATAGAACGCTTTAAGGCTCAGGGCGGACTTTATATTTCCTGTCTGACCCATCCTACCACGGGAGGCGTCAGTGCCAGCTTTGCCAGTCTGGGAGATATTATACTGGCGGAACCGGACGCCCTGATTTGCTTTGCGGGGCCCAGAGTAATCGAACAGACCATCGGGGAAAAGCTGCCGGAGGGCTTTCAGCGGGCCCAGTTTCTTTTGGAGCATGGTATGCTGGACATGGTAGTTGAACGGGGAAAAATGAAGAAAACTCTTCACACTTTATTGAAGCTGCATGGATTCGGAGGGTAAGAAAAATGATGGAGCAAAAGCTGGCGGCTTATGACCGTGTCTGCCTGGCAAGGGCCAAGGAGCGGCCCGGCATAACCGACTATATCGATTACCTTTTTGATGATTTTATGGAAATGAAAGGAGACCGCCTGGGAAAAGAGGATAGCAGCATTCTGGGAGGAATCGGTCTTTTTCATGGGATTCCGGTGACGGTAATCGGTCATCGCAAAGGAAAAAATACAGAGGAAAACCTGCTGTATAATTTTGGCATGCCTTTACCGGAGGGCTATCGGAAGGCCCTGCGCCTGATGAAGCAGGCGGAAAAGTTTAAGCGTCCGGTAATTACCTTTATCGATACTCCCGGCGCTTATCCGGGAATGGAGGCGGAAAGCCACGGTCAGAGTATAGCTCTGGCAGAGTGCATCGCCGGAATGAGCAGCCTGGAAATCCCCATTATTGCCATTGTTACCGGAGAGGGAAGCAGCGGCGGCGCTTTGGCGCTGGGAGTGGCGGACCAGGTGTGGATGCTGGAAAATGCAGTCTATTCCATTTTGTCACCGGAAGGATTTGCCAGTATTTTATGGAAGGATGCAAAAAGGGCCGCTGAGGCCAGTGAACTGATGAAAATTACAGCTCAGGAGCTGTTGGAATACGGACTGATTGACGGAATTTTACCGGAGGGAGGAAAGCTGATGCAGCAGTTGGACAGGATGCTTCTTACCCAGATTCAGGGACTGCAGAAAATCAAAACAGCCGCCCTGGTAAAAAAACGTTATCGAAAGTTCCGCACCATTGATGGTAGCTTTCGCCCCAGATAGAGGAAAGGAAATAAGGAAAAATGCAGGGATTGAGAATAACAGCCACCGGACGGGCGCTGCCGGAAAAAATCGTTACCAACGAAGAGTTGAGCAGGCAGGTGGATACCAATGATGAATGGATACGGACCCGGACGGGGATAGGACAGCGTCATATTTGCGAAGAGGAAAACTGCACCAGCCTGGCTATTGA
>JBNMJJ010000467.1:0-1399 GCA_050873745.1 Lachnospiraceae bacterium
GATGAAGAACGAAGAGAGATTTATTGTTGGTGGATTTATGTTTGGCAATGATGAGGATGTAAAACAGGCGAAGGAAGAAGAGGGAACTATCAAATTTCTGGAGCAAAAAATAAACTATGATGATACAAACACTACTTTACGCATCTACGAAAAAGCCATACAGGAGAAGGTATTTAAAACCCCTGTGGGCTTTGAGTTTTTGCGGAAAATGCAGGCAGAACTGATGAAGAGAGGAGTTCCGGCCGAAAACGTCAAGCCTGTTCCCCTCTATCAGGTATTTTCCAGGGAAGAGAAGGAAAAGCCTGCCCGAGTAATAAAAAAGAAGGAAAAATTGGATAAAACTAAAGTGTATTTTCGCAGTTCTGTAGGGCTCAATGTTTTGCTGATTATTATCGTTGTGGGAATGTTTGTCATCAGTCTTTTGGGAGAGACGCCCAATATAGTTAATTATCGTTTTCGGATTCAGGATGAATACGCTGCATGGGAGCAGGACCTGATGGAGAGGGAGGCTGAAATTAAAGCAAAAGAGAGGGAACTTAACCTGGAATAGACTTTTCACAGAATAAACATATTTAGGGGCTATAATACTTATGTTTTAGGAAAAAGAGTATTTTGTGAGGAGACCGAAATGGAGAATCTGAAGATATTGGTAGTGGATGACGAGGTAAGAATGCGTAAGCTGGTACGGGATTTTCTGGTAAAGGCCGGTTATACGGTGCTGGAGGCGCAGGACGGCAATGAGGCTATGGAAATTTTTTATGCAAATAAGGATATTTCCCTGCTGATTCTGGACGTAATGATGCCTCAGATGGATGGCTGGGAGGTGTGCCGGGAGGTCCGCAGTTTTTCCAAAGTGCCGATTATCATGCTGACAGCCAGAAGCGATGAACGGGACGAGCTGCAGGGATTTGAGCTGGGAGTGGATGAGTATATTTCCAAACCCTTTAGCCCCAGGATTCTTGTGGCCAGAGTGGAGGCTATTCTCCGTCGCAGCATGAGCCAGAGTGAGGAGCCCCGACTGGAAACGGAAGGCATCATCATGGACAAGGCGGCCCATGTGGTGACCATAGATGGTAAGCCGGTGGATTTAAGCTATAAGGAATTTGAGCTGCTGGCCTATTTTATGGAGAATAAAGGGATTGCCCTTTCCCGGGAAAAAATCCTCAACAACGTATGGAACTACGACTATTTCGGTGACGCCCGAACCATCGATACCCATGTCAAAAAGCTGAGAAGCAAGCTGGGCAAAAAAGGCGACGCCATCAAAACCATTTGGGGCCTGGGGTACAAATTTGAGTGTTAGCCATGAGCAGAGCAAAAGGAGTACCATAAATGCGACGGAAGTTTACTTCCGAGAGCATTTATGGTACTCCTTTTATTGTGCGAAGCACAGTCAGCC
>JBNMJJ010000468.1:0-1391 GCA_050873745.1 Lachnospiraceae bacterium
CAGTCCATGGGTGAGCTGACGGAGGACTTAAAGCGGTCGCTGATGACGCCGGACGAGGACTTTGTGAAGCTCTCTAATCCGGATGAAGAGGCTTCTACCAGAATCATCAGTGAGCAGGAGTTTAAGGAAATCAGGCATCAGGTGCAGAAGAAGGGAAGCGTTACCGGAGACTCCATTCGTCTTCGCAAGGAAGTGGAGGAGGAACGGGAGCGGAATAAGAATAAGAAGAAAAAGGTGAAGGCAAAGGCGGTTGCGGTCAGTAATGATGAGGATGAAGAAGAGGATGATTATGACCCCAAAATGGAGAAAATCACCAGCATCCTGGCTATTATTGCAGCAATTATTATCGGCGTAATCGTTATTTTTCTGGTGGGAAGGCTGGTTGGCGTATTTCCATCGGGAGGGGAAGAGCCTCAGACCGAAGAAACAGAAGCGGCATCCTCCCAGACAGAAGGCCAGAGTGAGAATGAATCGGAGGGCTTTTTCAGTCCCACAGCCGGGATGGAGCTGGTGAATGTGGAAGGCTGGTCCTTTGTAGAAGCTTCGGCAAAGCTGAAGCAGAATGGCTATGAGGTGGCAAAGGAAGAGGTGTTCTCTCAAGATGTTGCAGTGGGAAACGTTATTTCCCAGAGCCCTAAGGCCGGCTCCCAGGTGGAAAAAGGAGTAACCATAACTCTGAGAGTGAGTTTGGGACCGGAGCAGACCCAGGTAAGGGTGCCCAACGTAATCGGGCTCAGTGAAATGGATGCAGTGGTAACCCTGACGGAGGCCGGACTTAAGCCAGGAGAAATTACCCAGACCACTAATGACGACCCTACTTTGGTAGGTATGATTTGTTATCAGAGCTATTCCGTAGGCGCTTATGTAGAGGCTGGTACGGCAATCGATATGAAGGTCAGCATTGGCGTAGGGGAAAGTACCTATAGCTTCATAGGTAACATTGCAGGACCGGGAGAAGAGGATGCGGACTATGTGTCCGGTACAGAAACTACCGTTATTCTGTCCACTTCTGCAGGAGTGGAAATTCATCGTACCACCGCATCGGCCTTTCCCCTGCCCCTGTCCATTACCGGAATCAAGGGAGCAGAAGACGGGGTAATTACCTTCGTCTATACGGTTACCCTGCCGGGAACCACTACTACCAATGAGGCTGGGGAAACCGTTACCATACCGGGAGGTACAGAAGAGCGAACCGTAAGCCGGACGGTAAAATTTGCAAAGGAATAGTTCCATGCAGGGGAAAATTATTAAAGGAATAGCCGGGTTCTATTATGTCTTTGTCCCGGAAACAGGAGTTTTGGAATGTAAGGCGAAGGGGATTTTTCGGAAAAACGGGTTAAAGCCCCTTGTAGGCGATTGGGTTGAAGTCAGTCTGCTGGAGGGAGAAAAGC
>JBNMJJ010000469.1:0-1391 GCA_050873745.1 Lachnospiraceae bacterium
GCTGAAAATCGGTGAAACAGGATGGGTTACGAAGGATATGCCCGCCTGCGGACCACTGGACGCCATCTGTAAGCCACTGGCACTGGCACCCTGTACCTCGGATGTACATACGGTTTGGGCAGGAGCCATCGGCGACCGCCGGGACATGATTCTGGGCCACGAAGCTGTAGGCGAGGTTGTGGAAGTAGGAAGCCTGGTAAAGGACTTCAAGCCCGGCGATAAAGTACTGGTTTCCGCCATTACTCCAGACTGGAATGCTTATGCTTCTCAGGAAGGCTATTCCATGCACAGCGGCGGTATGCTGTCCGGCTGGAAATTTTCCAATTTTAAAGACGGAGTTTTTGGGGAATATTTTCATGTAAATGATGCTGACGGCAACCTGGCCTTACTGCCTGAGGGCATGGATTTAGGCGCTGCCTGCATGGTCAGCGATATGGTTCCCACCGGTTTCCACGGTGCGGAATTAGCGGATATTGAATTTGGCGATAATGTAGCGGTTATCGGTATCGGCCCTGTGGGCCTGATGTCGGTTGCAGCTTCTGCTATCCGTGGAGCGGCAAACATCTATGCTGTCGGTTCCCGGAAAAACTGTGCTGATTTAGCCCTGGAATTTGGTGCCACCAATATCATAAACTATCGTGAAGGAGACATCGTGGAGCAGATTCTGGATTTGAACCACGGCCCTGTTGATAAAATCATTATTGCCGGAGGCGACAACGACACCTTCGACCAGGCTATCCGTATGCTTAAAGCAGGCGGAAAAATCGGTAATGTAAACTACCTTGGTGAAGGCGATTACATTAAAATTCCCCGTGCTGACTGGGGCTGCGGTATGGGCCACAAGCAGATTGCAGGCGGTCTGATGCCAGGCGGTCGTGTGCGTTCCGAAAAGCTGGCCCGCCTTATCGTCACCAACCGTATTCATCCGGAAAAATTAATCACCCACACCTTCAAGGGTCTGGAAAATGTAGAACCAGCTCTGATGCTGATGAAAGATAAGCCCAGCGATTTAATTAAACCGCTGGTAATCATTGAATAAACGCATGAACTGACCGATGCGATAAAACCCCTTTCCGATTCTTTTGAATCCGGGAAAGGGGTTTTTTACTATAGATTTGAGATACCGCAATGCGGCATCATGGAGAATACTTTCGCTATAATTCTATTTCCATCATAGAACGCTGTATCCTCATATTCATTTTTTGATAAAATTGAACGCCTGCCGGTTGAAATCCCAAACCATTAAATCCAGCCTTTTGGCTCCCCTCTCTTTTGCTTCTTTAAGCACATATTGAAAAAGCCTTTCTCCGGTTCTATGTCCTCTGAACTTTTCCCTTACATACAGTGCATCCATATAGGCTGTACGTCCGGTTACCATACCGCTCTTCTCC
>JBNMJJ010000470.1:0-1385 GCA_050873745.1 Lachnospiraceae bacterium
GCTTCTTTTTTTCAAAAAAAGGCTGGTTTTTCATCAATTCCTCATAGAAAAACGCTATGTTTTCCTCTTCATTATAGCAGGGAACTATTACGCTTAGTAATGCCATCCTTTTCTCCTTCATGTCCTATTTTCTGACGTAAATAAGATAATTTTCGGTTCCATCCGCACGGGTGAACTCTCCTATTGTTTCCGGTGCCTGGTCAAAAGCATCCAGCACCATTATTTCACAACCATATGAAAAAGCCATTTCCCCCAAAAGCTCCAGATTTTCTTCCTGATTCTGCATAGCCTCATAGACCGAAAGAAGCTCCGGCTCATAAGCATCCATAATCCCCAAATCCAGATTGGGGGTATATAAATCTTTTCCGTACAGCAAAAGGATTTCCGGCTCATAAATGGCCGCATATTCCAAAACCTTATTGGGCGCCAGCAGGATGCCCTCCCGGTTCTCTTCCGGTACAGCCTCCATTATCTGCCGCTCACTGCTGTAAGCCTCTTCCCCCTGACGGACAGATAAAAGACCGTAGCTGCTCCCTGCCAGACCAATCAGTAAAACGAAGCCCAATACCAGAATGCTCTGCTGCTTCTGCTCCGGCAGCAGGCTCATGAAGCACACTACCCCGTAAGCAATCAAAAACAAGGGCATAAGCAGGGGCCATACCTGATAAAATTGTCCCTGTATGGGGGAAATTTTATTCAATATCCATATACTGACCGGGTTGGCCACCACCAGAACCAGAGCGCAGAGTGCAAAAAGAAAAGGCCACAGCCGAATCTGCTTCTTTGCCTCCTCCACCATCCAGTTATCTCCTGATTTGCCGCTTTTGTACCGCTCCCAGGCCACCATCATTCCCAGTCCAAGGGTCAGCAAATAAAAAAGAAAATAGCTGCCTGCCTCTTTTACCTGGGAAAAATCGGTTATCATTGTATCCCAAACTATCTCCATACTGCCTCTTTTTCCGCTGCTTTAACAGCTTGCTCCATGTACTTTTTTTATCAGCCAGATTCCTGCCAGGCAGATGGCCCCAAGAATCGTCCCTATGACCAGAAGCCCCGGCCCCCAGAGCACAGGCGCCAGAAAAAAGGAGGCAGTAAAAATCATTCCCAGCTTCAGAAACGCCCCCGGCAGCCCCATCCTCTCCTTTTCACGGTTAGCCTCTTCTGCCTCCAGTAGAGGAAGGGCTAACCGGCAAAGGGCCGTAAGCAGCATAGGCAGCGCCACCGCTCCCACTATGGTTTCACCTGCATAGCCGTAAAACAGCAGCCGATACCCTGTAGCCCCGGCAAAATAGTCTCCCGATAGAATCAGCAATTCCAGCAAAAGTGCAAAGAGCCAGGTTTTCTTAAACTCTCTCTTAAACAACAGGGCTGCCAGCTCACTAAAA
>JBNMJJ010000471.1:0-1383 GCA_050873745.1 Lachnospiraceae bacterium
AAATAATATCCTTTTTGCATCATTTTTTATCCTCTGACAAGGTCCTTTTTCAAAATACCACTCTTCCTTATCCGGTCTACAAAATCCGTATTTCAAAAGCGGTCGTCTGGGGCGGAATGCTGGCGGTCATGAAGCCTGCATGGCGTACCTGCACTCTCATCCCAACCGCCAACTCCGAAAAGTCAACAGACCTTCCAAAACGATTATCAATTCTGGTATTTTCAGAAACATTGAATTGAATAATGGAAGAAAAATCCCGTTCATTAATGAGATTAAAACTTTTGTTCCTTCTGTCGATGGTAAGGATAATTCCGGTGGTAATTTCCTCCGGCAGCGTCCTTCCTGTAACTCTGATAAGATAGGCATTAGCCTGGGGCGGAATACTCCTGGTCATGGCTGAGGAAAAGGTGGCGTTTACGGTCATCCCCACGCCCAGCATAGCTGCCGGTATAGGAATGCCATTGGCGCTTAAAATAACCGTCCTGGGCCCTGCCGCAAGCCTCACCGTCTGCTCCGTTCTCCTGTTTCCGGTCTCCTCTGTATAGGTCACGGTTACAAAAGTGGTATCCTGTTGTGAAAAGACATCTACTATTGTACCATTTGAAATACTGATAATTGGCATTACAAATATTTCCTCTTTTTTTTACTATATTCGTGTCTGCCGGAGGGTGTTCAAGGGACGGGGTGGGGATGGGGGTTGAGAATTTACTTTTTTTGAAGAACTTGCAAAATTCAGTTCGGTCAGCGAAGATATGTGAAATACCATACATTTAGTAAGTTTTATAAAAAATTCAAAAGCTGCAGCAGTTTTTGGCTCTCACCTTCTTTTTCATCATTCGTTATTCTTTCACCAAAAAGCCGAAATTCATTCTGCTCCTGATAAAATTTAAGTAATGGCTCCTATTCACTGTTACAGGCTTCATTGTAATTGAAAAATAGCCCACCAAGCACATATCCTCCAAAGAAAAAACTAAATATGTAACTGATTGATGCTTCCTGGTAAATTCAACTGCATTCCTTTTCAGAAAAGACTCTACATCTGGATTTTTCGGACTTAAAAATCGGAGAGAATCTTTTCCAAGTCATTCTCTCCGATTCCACCCGATTCTTCCGGATTCAAAAAATCCCTTATATTAAAACAAACAAATTGTTCTTCCAACGGCTTTCTATCCATGTAGCTGTCTCCTCTTTTCCATTAATTGTATAAATTCTGCCTTATCCTTCACCATACGGACAGACGTTGTTCTGTGTCTAAGTGGATTCTGGGCTGCTTTATCAACTGCATCAGCGAACTCACTCACCTGCTTAGGATTACTAATTACAATATTTTCCATTATACTTGATGTAGCCATTCTATCTCCTCCTCATATTTAAATATCTGTT
>JBNMJJ010000472.1:0-1359 GCA_050873745.1 Lachnospiraceae bacterium
GCTCTGGTGATTTTTACCGGATATTTAATTATTTATAATATTTTTCAGATTTCGGTAAATGGGGACATTCGTTTTTACGGCTTGCTGAAGACTATTGGTGTAACCCCCAGGCAGTTGAGAAGAATTATTCGCTATCAGGGCATGTTTTTATGTGTTATTGGAATCCCTGTAGGTTTGCTTCTGGGCTATGGGGTAGGTGCAGTCTTAACGCCTGTCGTTATGGAAAGAACCACTTTTGGAGCTTCTGCTTCCACGCTGAGCGCCTCACCCGTGATTTTTTTCGTGTCTGCTCTGTTTACTCTGATAACCGTATTGCTGTCCTGTGCCCGTCCCGGACGGATTGCAGCAAAGGTTTCCCCGGTGGAGGCTACAAAATATACAGAGATTGTGCGAACCAGGAAGAAAAGCCGCAGCACCCGTGGAGCCCGGGTACATCAGATGGCTTTTGCCAATCTGGGGAGAAACAAGGTGAAGACCTTTCTTGTGGTTATTTCTCTGGCGCTGTCGGTGGTACTGTTGAATCTGTTGGTGACCTTTGTTGCCGGTTTTGATATGGAAAAATACCTGGCACAGCAGACTTGTGCAGATTTTATCGTCAGCAGCACCGACTATTTTCGTTTCAGGCTTGGGGTAAAGGAATACATTACCCGGGACAGGATAGAAGAGATTGAGGCAAATACTGACCAGACAACGGCAGGCTGCGGCTATGTTTTACCAGGTGAAAGGCCCCAGAGCTGGATAGAGGAAGAGAGTTGGAGAATGGATGCATCCCGTTTTATGTCAGGGGAGATGCTGGAAGAAAGCCTTGCCATGAAATCTCGCCGGGGAGATTTGGTAGCAGAAAATATACTGCTTGAGGGATTGGATGAGGAACTCTTTGAAAAGCTCACCCTGGTGGAAGGAGAGCTTAATCCTTTATTTCAGGAAAATACCCATAATATAGCCCTGGCAGTGGATGTGGATGACTACGGAAAAGTCAGCCATAAAGAATTTTATCCTGAAGTGGGAGAGAAACTTACGGTTACCTACATTGAAGAGAGTTATTATGTGGACAGCCGTACCGGTGAATATGCTGATGAAAATACGCCGGAGGAATTTATGGAATATTACATTGCAGCCAGTCATGATGTGGAGTATACCATCTGCGCTTATGTGGTGGTTCCTTATCCCATGGGATTTCGCTACGGTACTTTAGGGTACAACGCCGTACTTCCTGTGGACAGACTGGAAAAAGATAGTAAAAAGGCGGCAATACCGATGTTTTATCTTTTTGATACACCCGATGATGTAGCGGAAAGTGGAGCGGAAGAGTATCTTGGCAGGTTGAGCGGAGGAGACTTATCGGGTATGATGTATGAA
>JBNMJJ010000473.1:0-1357 GCA_050873745.1 Lachnospiraceae bacterium
ACGACATTCTTTCCGGTTCAGACAAAATTTATACCTGTCTGAAAATTGATGAGGTAAATAATCTGGGCGCCGCCAGAATCCGTATTCGCTCCCTGCTGTCGGCTATTGAATCCAAAAAGAAAGCGGGCCAGGCCAGAGCCATCTCCTCCTCTGCCATCGATAAGGTGGTATTTACCGAGGAAATGCGTAAGGAATACACCATCCTCTGCCCCCAGATGTCGCCTATCCACTTCGACATTCTGGAGCCTGCCTTCAATGCCTGCGGCTACCATTTTGAGGTATTGAACAACGACAATAAGCATTCCGTCGATATGGGCTTAAAATATGTAAATAATGACGCCTGCTACCCTTCCCTTCTGGTGGTGGGCCAGTTGATGGATGCCCTCCACAGCGGTAAATACGATTTAAAGAAAACTGCCCTGATTATCTCCCAGACCGGAGGCGGCTGCCGTGCTACCAATTACATCGGCTTTATCCGCCGTGCCCTGGAAAAGGCAGGAATGGAGCAGATTCCCGTTATTTCCTTAAATCTGGGCGGTATTGAAACCAATCCCGGCTTTAAGCTGACGCCTGGGCTGGTTCTTCGGGCGGTTTATGGAGCCATCTTCGGAGATATTTTTATGCGCTGTCTCTATCGTATGCGCCCCTATGAGATAACTCCCGGCTCTGCCAATGCCCTGCACGAAAAATGGAAAAAAGTCTGCCAGGAATTCGTTTCCGGTAAAAACCTGAGTTTTGGAAAATTTTCCCGCATCTGCCGCCAGATTATCGAGGACTTCGACAGACTGCCTGTAAATGAGGATTTAAAAAAGCCCAGAGTGGGCATTGTAGGGGAAATTCTGGTCAAGTTCTCTCCTACGGCCAACAACAATCTTGTGGGCCTTCTGGAAAAAGAGGGTGCAGAAGCGGTTATGCCGGATTTACTGGACTTTATGCTGTACTGCTTCTATAACCAGATTTATAAAGCCCAAAATCTGGGAACCAGTAAAAAATCGGCCCGAAACGCCCGTCTGGGTATCCGTGCCATTGAGTTTATGCGTTCTCCTGCCGCAAAGGCTTTTAAAAAGAGCAGGCATTTCGATGCCCCTGCTTCGATTTACACCCTGGCAGGCTATGCCTCTCCCATCGTTTCTCTGGGAAATCAGACCGGAGAAGGCTGGTTCTTAACGGGAGAAATGATTGAATTGATTCACAGCGGGGCTCCCAATATTGTCTGCGCCCAGCCCTTTGGCTGCCTGCCCAACCATGTGGTCGGCAAAGGTGTCATCAAGGAGCTGCGCCGCCAGTATCCCGGCTCCAACATCATCGCCGTGGATTATGATCCCGGTGCCAGTGAAGTAAACCAGCTGAACCGTAT
>JBNMJJ010000474.1:0-1355 GCA_050873745.1 Lachnospiraceae bacterium
AGAGGCTTATGCGAAGCATATGCCGGGCTCACACCCGGAGAATGCCCTGGAAAGGGCATTCTCCCTGCAGATTTGAGATGTTGCCTGACAGCGTCATCGGTATTATATATTGAATAGTGTGTGTTTGGGCATATAGGATTTTTGTAAACGCTACTGCCCATATTAATGAATATTTCAGGCGGAGATAGATAGGGGAAATTGCTTTAATGGGCATATAGAGAATTTTTGTGTTTCACTGCCTTTAAGTGAGTTGATATTGGGGTATGGAAAGCAAATTTTTTTGTCTATGCCCAAAGAAAGGATTATTTGGCATGAATTATCTATATTTAAGTGCTTGAATGGGTATTTGAGAGGGATTTTTTTGCCTGTGCCCAGCGGAGGATGGCGTGAAGAGAGCTTCTTAAGGCTTATGCCAAGGGTAAACTGTGCCAAGGGGTATGCGCCAGGAAGTTCAGAGGCTCACACCGAAGCACATACCAGGCTCATGCCCGAAAAAGCCCTAAAACACCAGGTTTTCCCAGACAAATTTGAAAAAATCCCGGTCTTCCCACCTGAAATCTAAAAAAAATATTAAATCAAGGAATAAAAGAAAATAAGAGTAATTAAGAGTAAAAATAAGAAATAATGAGAAAATAAAGAAAATAGGAAGATAAATTCGCTTGCACCGAAATGAAGAAAAACATAATATAACCATTAGAGTTAGCACTCGAGAAGAATGAGTGCTAACAAACAACAAAAACCAAGATATTTCGATAAGAAGACAGGAGGCATTTTCATGAAATTAGTACCTTTAGGTGACAGAGTTGTATTAAAGCAGTTAGTAGCAGAAGAGACCACCAAATCCGGCATCGTTTTACCGGGACAGAATAAGGAAAAACCCCAGCAGGCAGAAGTGGTTGCCGTTGGCCCCGGCGGTGTGGTAGACGGAAAAGAAATCAAAATGGAAGTAAAGGCCGGTGACCAGGTAATCTACTCCAAATATTCAGGTACAGGGGTTAAGCTGGATGAAGAGGAATTCATCGTAGTAAGACAGTCCGATATTCTGGCAATTATCGAAGCGTAAAAAGACAGAAGCAACCCTGATGTATTAATAATAATGAATAAAGTATGATTAAGAAAGTTTGATAACAGGAGGAACAATCATGGCAAAAGAGATTAAATACGGAGCAGAGGCCCGTGCAGCATTAGAGGCTGGTGTAAATCAGTTGGCAGATACCGTAAGAGTAACCTTGGGACCCAAAGGAAGAAACGTAGTTCTGGATAAGTCCTTTGGAGCGCCTTTAATCACCAACGACGGCGTAACTATTGCAAAAGAGATTGAATTAGAGGATGCTTCTGAAAACATGGGCGCTCAG
>JBNMJJ010000475.1:0-1341 GCA_050873745.1 Lachnospiraceae bacterium
CAGGGAGGAGTACAGATTACCCCTTGGCAGAGAGAGAGGCCCACAGGCTGGAAGGCTTCTTCAAGGAAGGGATGTGGAAGGTAGCCCTGGAATCGGGAGGCTGAACTGGCAGTAGGCTTTCACGGCTCATCACCGTTATCGGATGAGGTTTTCCCGGGGATTTTTCAGGGAAAATCATGAGGCTTTCGAAAAGGATGTGGGGGATTTTTCCATAGACTGTTTAGAAGGCGAACAAAGGTGGTACCGCGTTGACTACGCCCTTTGATCAGGTAAAGCTGGTCAAAGGGCATTTTTATGATATTGGGAAATTCCTGTATTGTAAAAAGCCCTCCGGGCAGAATCCGCCTGAGGCTGTCGGTAGGAAAGCCCCAGGCCAAAAAAGGAGACAAACAAAGATGAGTAAAGAACTAGCGAAAACCTATGACCCTCATGGTATGGAGGACAGACTGTATCAGAAGTGGATGGAAAAAAAGTATTTTCATGCCGAGGTAGACCACAGTAAAACCCCGTTTACCATCGTGATTCCCCCTCCAAATATTACGGGGCAGCTTCATATGGGCCATGCTCTGGACAATACCATGCAGGATATTCTTATCCGTTTTAAAAGAATGCAGGGCTATAACGCATTATGGCAGCCCGGAACGGACCATGCCAGCATCGCTACAGAGGTAAAGATTATTGAAAAATTAAAGGAAGAAGGCATCAATAAGGAAGATTTGGGAAGAGAAGGCTTTCTGGAAAGAGCCTGGGAGTGGAAGAAGGAGTACGGCGGACGGATTATTGAACAGCTAAAGAAGCTGGGCTCCTCCTGTGACTGGGACAGAGAGCGTTTTACCATGGATGAGGGCTGCAATAAGGCGGTTACAGAGGTATTTTGTAAAATGCACGAAAAAGGCTGGATTTACAAAGGCAGCAGAATCATCAACTGGTGTCCCGTCTGCAATACTTCTATTTCCGACGCAGAGGTAGAGTATGAGGAACAGGAGGGGAAATTCTGGCATATCAAATATCCCATTAAGGATACCGATGAATTTCTGGAGTTTGCCACTACCCGTCCCGAGACTATGTTGGGAGATACTGCGGTAGCCGTAAATCCGGAGGATGAGCGTTATCAGCATTTAATCGGAAAAACGGTAGTCCTTCCCTTTGTGGGCCGGGAAATCCCCATTGTGGCGGATTCTTATGTAGATATGGAGTTTGGTACAGGCGTGGTAAAAATCACTCCCGCCCATGACCCTAACGATTTTGAAGTGGGAAAACGGCACAATCTGCCGGAAATCAATATCATGAACGATAACGCTACCATTAATGAGAACGGTGGAAAGTTTGCAGGAATGGACC
>JBNMJJ010000476.1:0-1332 GCA_050873745.1 Lachnospiraceae bacterium
TAATGCTCCAGATAGGTGTCTTTTGTTCTCTGTACAAGGCCCATTTCCTCCAGTCTATTCAGAATCAGAATGGAAATCTCCTCCATCAGAGCCTCATTTTCCTCCTGCTTTAGCAAAGACGTCAGGGTCAGCCGAAGCAGCAATTCTTTTACCCCAAAACAGTCCAGCTTCTCCAGCCCCCGGTAAAGCCACTTATAGTAAGGGCCATAGGTACGATTTAAGGCATAAAGCATTTCCATTGCAGCAGAAATAAAGCGGCTGCGGCACTGCTCTGCGCTTACCAAATCCCTTCTTTTCATCATCCGCCCGTAATTGTACTGCCCATACTGGGACATTAAGGCCGCCTTTTCGGCGATTCTTGCCCGCCAGATGGCTTCCGGATAATAGGAAAGCAGTTCTTTACGAATCCTGCTGAAAATCCCCTCCGGGTCTCTCAGCACTCTGCCGTTGGTAGCCGCCGCCAGGGCAGGCTCTTCCATAAGGGCCCATTCTTCCAGACTGGCAGGCGCCCGGTCCAGACCAATCAGGCCTGTATAAAAGTCCTCAATGATACAAACCCCTACCCTGTTTTTTCCCGTTTCCATGGTTCGTCTGGTTATTCCCCTATAGGTAACCGGCAGGCTGGCATATTCCCGTTCCAGCTCTTTTCCAATCCGGCTGTAGGTATCTCTGGTAATCCACAGACAAAAGCCCGGGCCAAAATCATGGTCTGTGGACAGTTCATCATCAAAACCGAAGCATTCCGAACCTTCCCCTGCCAGTCCTACCGCAATTTTATCCAAAAATTCAGGAAATTTTTCTTCCAGCATGGGCTTTCCATATTCCAGATAAAACTCCTCCAGCATCTGCTCCGACAGGCTTAAGCCACTCTTCCTTCCGGCTGCGGCATCGCTTACGCCTGTTTCTTCGGAAGACAGGGGACCGACTGCCTGTGCCCTGTCCGCTGACAGTGCCTCTTTTTCCACGGCCCGGTTCACCTCTTCCAGATTGTCCAGAATCCGGTAGTAAAATTCAGTTTTTCCCACATACTTTTCCTGCTCCAGCAGGGCTTTGGCATAATACTCCTTCGCCTGGGCATACCTCTTTTTCCGATAAAGAAGTTCGCCCATGACCGCCAGAGCGGCGCCATAGTGAAAGTCCTCTTCTCCCTCTGCCCGATAAATCTCCAGAGCACGATTAATATACCGCTCCGCCTCCTCTTCCTCTCCTGTCTGGAGCAAAGAGGCCGCCAGATTGAAGTGACCCCCTTTTGTTAGACAAAACAAAAGTCTAATGAAAGGGGTTATTTCATGTCTAAAAAGATGTATTCTGCAGAATTGAAACTGGAAATCA
>JBNMJJ010000477.1:0-1313 GCA_050873745.1 Lachnospiraceae bacterium
GAAGGTCTTCCAATTCAGTAGGGCAGATAGAGGTAAAATCTGCAGGGTAGAAGAAGAATACACTCCACTTTCCTTTAATGTCCTCTTTTGTTACCGTTTTGAAAGCATTGTTCTGAAATGCCTGTACAGAAAAATCACTTACTTCTTTGTTAATTAATGACATATTAAAATCCTCCTTATTAATAATAATATTGACCAATTAAATGGGTTAGCAATTACTAACTTACGATTAGAATAGCATTTCTGGATAAATTTGTCAATAAACAAAAATAAGAATTATTATTATTTTAGAAATACCAAATAAATATTTAAAAGCAAGGCAGCTCAAGGTTTACATCCATTTTTCTCAATGCTATACTTAACTTAAAATGTTGTAAAGCGGCATCATAAAGGAAAGGGTGCAAGGAGGAAAGATGGGAGAGAGAGTTTATAAAAAAATCGTTTGTTTCGGAGATTCCAATACTCATGGGTATAATTCCAAAACCATGGGACGATTTTCAGAGGAAGAAAGATGGCCCTGCCTTTTGGATAAGTATCTGGGAGAGGACTATATTGTGGCGGAAGAGGGACTGGAGGGAAGAACAGCCTGCTTTGATGACCCTCTGTTTGAAGGTCTTTGCGGATTCAAGTATATTTATCCCTGCATGATGACCCATAAGCCTGTCGATTTGTTCATTATTATGCTGGGAACCAATGATGTGAAGGAGAGGTTTGCAGCCACACCCCACAATGTAGCAAAAGGAATAGAAAGATTAGTGCAGAAAGCTCTGGATACTCCTGTTGCCTTCCGCCATAAACCCAACATTCTTTTGATTACACCGCCGCCTGTGGAGCCTGGCTACGAAACCACAGAGATTTTTGGGGAGATGGGGGCAAACTGTGTAGAAAAATCAAGGGCACTGGCTCCTTTATATGAAGAGGCTGCAAAACGTTTGGGGATACATTATCTGGATGCGGGAAAGATAGAAGGTGTGGATATGTACCCTTATGATTATATGCACCTTAGCCTGGACGCCCATAAGAATCTGGCAAAACATCTGGCCAAAATTATTCCCGGGCTAATCTGATGGGAGAATGAGAGGACGTATGAACTATATTGTTCTGGATTTAGAATGGAACCAGAGTAATTCTGACAGTAAAGCCCATAGGGATTCGGATTTACCGGTTTTTGAAATTATTGAAATCGGGGCCGTGAAGCTAAATGAGGAAAAGGAGATTATCGAGCGGTTTTCCGAGTTAATCCGGCCCCAGATTTATCGTACCATGCACCGTATTACTGCGGATATTATCCATTTACAGATGAAGGAACTGGA
>JBNMJJ010000478.1:0-1312 GCA_050873745.1 Lachnospiraceae bacterium
ATATTAAGCTCCTGTCCTTGAAGGAGCCGGAATTTCCCTGGAATATAGCTCTTATTGTCCGAAAGGATAAATATCTGAACAATCCCGTCCGAAAGTTTCAGGAATTTGTAAAACAATGCGGAAATGTAGATGAGTGATGGGTTTTGCTGTTAAAAGACCAGCGCAGATGCTGGTCTTTTTTTATGCTGTACTGCAGGAATTCTGTTCAATCAGTCAAATATGACAAAATTTATCCAGTATGATTTAGAATAATTGCATAAATGAAAATTTTCCATAAAAATCTATTGTGAATAATGTTCATAAAACGTATGTAAAAAAAGCATTTTATTTATTATAAATTCACAGTATAAAATATAAGAGTAAAAACAGTGCACTGTTCTAGATGATGAAATTACAATTTAACAAATGAAAATGAAGAAGGAAAATACTCTGTTCTCATGGTGGGGTTACGGTTTTCTTTCGGAAAAGGAGGAACAGATATAATGAGCAAATTAAATATTAAGGTGGGAGATACCCATAAATTCAGCAAGCAAATCAGCAATGATGATGTTTTTGCCTTTGCAGAGGTAAGCGGAGATAAGAATCCCCTGCACCTGGATGATGAATACGCCAGCAAGACCATGTTCGGAGAAAGAATCGCTCATGGGATGATTGGAGCGGGGGTAATTTCTGCCGCAATCGGTATGGGAATGCCGGGAGTGGGAACCACCTATCTTGGACAGAGCCTGAGCTTTAAACGGCCGGTGAAGATTGGAGATACACTGACCGTAGAGCTGGAGGTTACCAATATTAAGGAAAAAGAGAAGTTTGATATTGCAACCTTAAAGACCACCTGTACGAATCAAAAGGGAGAGGTTGTTATTGAAGGGGAAGCTACGGTAATTCCCCCCAGAGTGTAGAAGGAGGGGAAGGATGAATAAGTTAATCAGCGCCAGAGAGGCGGTAAAACAGATTAAAGATGGAGACACCATCGGCATCAACGGCTTTGCTTTTGGTTACGGCTTTGCAGAGGAAGTATTTCAGGCTTTGGAGGAACGCTGGCTGGAGGAAGGCCATCCCAGAGATTTGACCCTTTTGTTTGCGTCAGGCTGCGGAAACGGAGGAAAGCAGGAAGGAACCTTCGGTCTGGACCACCTGGCCCATGAAGGCATGGTAAAAAGGATAATTGCCGGGCATGTGGGCCTGGCGCCCAAGCTCAGTTCCATGATTAACGAGAATAAAATTGCTGCCTGGAATTTTCCCCAGGGCGTGATTGCCCACTTGTTTAGGGCTATTGCGGGAAATAAGCCGGGAGTAATTACCAGAGTAGGCC
>JBNMJJ010000479.1:0-1306 GCA_050873745.1 Lachnospiraceae bacterium
ATCCTGGCCCTGTCTTCACTCCGGTTAAGAAGATACACCTTTTCGGCCCCGTGAGAGGCGCAAAGATAAGCCACTGCCCTGGCTGCTCCTCCGGCCCCCAAAAGAATAATCTTCTCCCCCTTAATTTCTATTCCTTCACTGGTCATGGCCCGGTACAGGCCGGACATATCCGTATTGTAGCCTTTATAGCCTTTTTCCTGCCTTACCAGGGTGTTCACCGCCCCGATTTTAGCGGCCAGAGGGTCACAGTCCGCCAGCTTTCCCATCACCTCGCTCTTATAGGGCACCGTCACATTCATTCCCAGAAGGTTTAGCCGAAAAGCGCCTTCAATGGCTGCAAAAAGATTCTCCTCCACCAGAAAAGGCACATAGACCATTCCTATCCCCATCTTCTTAGCCAGAGTATTATGAATCAGAGGGGACATGGTATGCTCTATGGGGTTGCCAATCAACCCGCAGACTCTTGTTTTTCCGTCAATTATCATCTTACTTCACCCCCTTTGGTAAAAATAAAGCACGATTCTTTCCAGATAGCGTTTCAGCACAATCTGAATTTCTTCTTTCGGGTTCAGGGGTTTTACCAGAATAGAATAAATTCCCACCCTTTTGGCTCCCCATACATCCGTAAAAAGCTGGTCTCCCACAAAAAGGGTATTTTCCCGGTTCGTTCCCATTGCCTCCATTGCCTTAAGGTAATTTCCTATGGAGGGCTTTTTCGCTTTAAAGATATAGCCTGAACCGATTTTCTGGTTAAATCTTTTTACCCTTGGCTCTTTGTTGTTGGAAAGCAGCATGGTTTTAAAACCCAGCCGCTTAAGGTCTTTAAATAAAGCGATGCTTCTTTCATCCGCATCCGCCCCATGAGGCACCAGCGTATTATCAATATCAAAAATTATCCCTCTGTATCCCTTCTCATACCATTCGCCGAAGGGAATATCATAGGCTGAATCCTGGATTTCATCAGGAAAAAAAGGTTCAAATAACTGCACGGCTCTCTCCTTTTACAAATAACCCCTTCGGGACCAAAGGCCAAAAAGGGGCTAAGGAAGCGGTGATTTCATCAGCTAATCAGCGCTTCCTTAGATTAAGGGTTCTTCTTCTATGACTGACTCATCACCTTCTTTAATTCATCCAGGAAGGTATTAATATCCTTAAATTCCCGATAGACAGAAGCAAAACGCACATAGGCAACCGTGTCCAGCTCCTTTAGCTTGTTCATCACCATTTCCCCAATCATGCCGCTGGAAATCTCCTTCTCCTCCCGGTTGAAGACGGCCGTTTCCACCTCATCCACCAGTCCGTTAAT
>JBNMJJ010000480.1:0-1286 GCA_050873745.1 Lachnospiraceae bacterium
CCACACAACCCTGCTGTACAAGTCCTCGAACTGCCCTCAGAATGCAGCAGGGCTTGGACAACCCTCTCACTCACCTCGTCCTCAAAACCAGCCTGGACTAATAGAAAACATAATCGCTCTCCAGAAAAATTGCCTCAGAAGAGAAGGATTGGTTCAGATAATCCCCATTTTTGCTAAGGGGAATGGGGCCGATAATACAGGAGGAAGCACTGCAGGCTTCACTGAGGGAGGCGGCAGCGCTTACGGAATCTGAATCCACGGTCAGATATTTATGGGGATTTGCACACAGGGCATAGGTGAAAACCCGGGAAGGAAGGGCGGCCCCGGAGTTATCCCGGGACACTTTTGAAAAACTATCCCGGGCAAGGCTGCCTGCCAGATAAACCTGACGCAAATCTCCGCCGATGACGGCATAGTCGCAGCATGAATGCTTCATGAAAAACTCCCAAAAAGCAAGTTTGTTTATTGTATGCAAAAGAAAGGAAAGGGTGTCAGTCCCAAAATTTCCTGAAAAATGATGCAAAAATGATACATTTGCATGTTAAAATAAAATTAAAAAATGTCGGAAGGTTTTACAGACAGGAGGATGCTAATGAGAGGGGAAATAAAACACAATGCAGAGAAAAAGTTATTATCGGCAGGATGTATTTTGCTGCTGATAGCCTGTATGTGGGGAAGTGGCAAAAAACAGGCGGTGAAAGAAGCAGCAGGTATAAGCGGGAATAATCAATCCGAACATCATTTGAACATAAGTACAATAATGGATAGCCTGACATATACGTCTTTTGAGGAAATCCTCGAGGCCCAAAAGGAAGCCGGGAAAGCGGATGAGGAGGGAGGCCGGGAAATGGCTTCTGAGCCGGAAAGTGAAAATAGGACGGATACAGAGGAAAACGAAGAGTTTACCCATCCCCAGGTACAGATTTCCAGAATACCCGGTGGGTGGCGGCTAAGTCTTTATAAAGAGGATGGACAGGAGTTTTTTGCGAAAAATTATCCGGGAAAACCGGCAGTTGCCCCTTTGGAATACAGTGAATTGTTGGAAATCAGAGAGGATGAAGAGGATTCTTCAGGTCATATTTTTTATTTTCATCCGCAAAATGCTGCCCGAACAGAAGATTTTTTCAATCCGGTTTTCTTTAAAGTGGGAGAAAAAGACTGCGTTGCCTATATGGAGGGTGCAAAAACACTGAGGTTTAAAGAACTTTGGGGGGAAGGAGCAGAGGGAAAGGTAGAACGGGATTTTACTCCTTACGTTAATCCAGAGCTTACACTGGAGCAGATTA
>JBNMJJ010000481.1:0-1261 GCA_050873745.1 Lachnospiraceae bacterium
GAGCCGGGGGGATGCCAAAGCCGTTGTAAAAAACCGGAATAAGGGCTTTTATGATTTGGTAGTCTGCAGTGGAGGGGATGGAACTCTGGATGAGGTGGTGGCAGGGATGATGCAGGGAGGAGAAAAACTGCCCATCGGCTATATTCCTGCGGGCAGCACCAATGATTTTGCAAGAAGTCTGGGTATTTCCGGCGACATGGTAAAGGCGGCGGAGGAAATAGTAAGCGGCAGAATATTCCCCTGCGACATTGGCAGTTTTAATCAGGAGGTATTCGTTTATGTGGCTGCCTTTGGGATGTTTACGGAGGTATCCTATATAACGGACCAACGGATGAAAAATCTGCTGGGACATCTGGCTTATATCCTGGAGGGAATCCGGAGTCTTTCATCCATAAAGTCCTATGTGATGCGGATTGAAAGTGAAGAAATGGTTATTGAAGGTGATTTTATACTGGGGATGGTCACCAATTCCCTGTCGGTAGGAGGATTTAAGAACATAACCGGAAAGGGCGTGGAGCTGGATGATGGGAAATTTGAAGTTCTTCTGGTTAAGCGGCCGGTGACCTATGTGGAGTTGGACAACACCATTTCCTCTCTGGTGGTTCCGAAATTTGATTCCCAGTGTATACAGTATTTCAAAACCTCCCGACTGAAAATTTACTGCGAGAAAGAGGTAAGCTGGACTTTGGATGGAGAGTTTGGGGGAGAGCACAGGGAGGTTTTGATTGAAAACCTTCCCAAGAATCTGGCGATTATGGTAAGGGATTAAGTAAACCTTCCTGTGCTGAAATACCCTACTGCATCAACTGCATAACAATCGCCACAATCCAGAAAATACTGAAAAGAAGCACTCCCGGGTTGAGAAACATGGTTTTAAAGCGCTGGCCTTTTTTCAGGTCGGTTTCTCTTTTGGTAAAGGTAAACTTTTTCTGGTTTGAAAAGAAAGTAAAAATCCCGGAAACCACAAAGACGGTAAGGAGGAGGGCATAAACATAGTAGATGACCGTGCTGCCGGAAAGCCCTGTTACAGCCGCTTCCTCCTCCGCCAGACCGCTCCATTCCAGAACCAGAGAACTGACGAAGGAACCCATAAAATTAACCATCATATGCAGGATAATGGAGTACAGGATGTTTTTGGTTTTTACATAAACAAAGCCAAAGAGAAGGCCCAGAAAGAAAGCGTAGGCAAACTGAATTAGATTACCGTGGGAAAGGCCGAATAGCAGTCCGGAAAAAAGAACGGAAACGCCCTCTCCATAGC
>JBNMJJ010000482.1:0-1253 GCA_050873745.1 Lachnospiraceae bacterium
GGGTTTAACTCCGGCAGAGCCCCCAGGGAGCTTAGGCCGAATCTTCTTAAAAACTCCTCCGTAGTTCCAAAAAGCAGGGGCCTTCCCGGAGCATCCATTCTTCCCAGCTCCGTCACCAGTTCAAATTCAATAAGGCGGTTAATGGCGTGGTCACAGCTTACTCCCCTCACCTTCTCCACCTCCGCACGGGTGATAGGCTGCTTATAAGCGATAATAGAAAGGGTTTCCAGGCAGGCATCCGTTAATACATATTTCTTCGGGCTCTTTGCAATCTTAATCAGATACTCATACAGCTCCGTCTTCGTACACATCTGAAAAGCCTCGCCCAGCTCCATAATGTCCACACCCCGGCCGCTTGCCGCCATCTTCTCCTTCATTTCGTGAAGAATCTTTCTGGTGGTCTCTTTATCCTCTTCAATCACCTCTGCCAGCCTGGACAGCTCCACCGATTCTCCCATCGTAAATAAAACGGCTTCCAGAATAGCTTCCTGCTTTTCTCTTTCCATGCTCTTATCCATGCCTTCCCCTCCTTTTATTCCCAACCTCCATGATGCCGCCAGGCGGCATCTCAAATCCTGATGAAGCTAGAACTTCTTGGCGCATGCCCTTTGGGGCATGATTTAGCCTCTGCTGTGAGCTTTAGAAATTCTCTTCACACAAAAAGTTCATTGGAGGTAATTATAATATCATCGAAGAGATTGTCCTGTTCAATGGTAATCTGGCCCATTTTCATCATTTCCAATATGGTCAGAAAGGTAATGACAATCTCCATTTTGTTGCAGTCCTTCTCCAGCAGCTTACGAAAGCTGAAGGTCTTATGTAAACGGATATAGTTCTGAATATACTCCAGCTTCTCATCCATATTGATTTCATCCTTCTCAATCTTTCCAAACTGGCTTCGGATAGGGTCAATCTTATCCTCCTTACGTTTCATGGCAGCCTGAAAAATCTCATGGAGCCGCCTCAGATTGACATCCGCAAAAAGGGCATCGTAATCCACAGGGGGCTGATAGGCAGCCACCTCTTTGGGAATGGTGGGAGGCTTGAAATAGCTTCTGTCCGCATCCATCTGCCGGTCTTTCAGCTCAAAGGACATATATTTATACATCTTATATTCCAACAGCTTCTGCACCAGCTCCTCTCTGGGGTCCTCCTCCTCTCCTTCCTCATTCACCTCTCTGGGAAGGAGCATTTTACATTTAATATCCAAAAGAGTAGCCGCCATCAGTAAAAATTCACTCATGACGTTCATA
>JBNMJJ010000483.1:0-1247 GCA_050873745.1 Lachnospiraceae bacterium
ACCGAAACCCTCTTGGGCGGCAGGTAGAAAAGGAAAAGGCAAAACGCTTAAGCCAGGAGCAGCAGGCCATTGTGGAGGAGATTTTCCGGGACTATCAGGAGGGAAAAAAGAAAACCTACCTTCTCCACGGCATCACCGGCAGCGGAAAGACGGAGGTATATCTGGAACTGATTGAGCGGGTAGTGGGAGAGGGGAAGTCGGTGATTCTTCTGATTCCCGAAATCGCCCTTACCTTCCAGACGGTGATGCGTTTTCAGCGGCGTTTCGGGGAAAGGGTTTCTGTTTTAAATTCCTCCCTTTCCCAGGGAGAAAGATACGACCAGTGCGAAAGGGCGAAAAAGGGGGAAATCGATATTATTATCGGCCCCCGTTCGGCCCTCTTTACCCCCTTTGAAGAGATAGGGCTTATCGTTATCGATGAGGAGCATGAGTCCAGCTACAAAAGTGAGACGATGCCTAAATATCATGCCAGAGAGGTGGCCGAAAAGCTGGCCCAAATTCATGGAGCCAGCCTCCTTCTGGGAAGCGCCACTCCTTCTCTGGAAAGCTACTATAAAGCAAAAAAAGGTGAATACGGCCTGTTTACCCTGAAAAAAAGACTGACCGGGGGCAGCCTTCCTCTGGTTTATGTGGAGGATTTACGGGAAGAATTAAGAAAAGGAAACCGTTCCATTTTCAGCGACCGGCTTCGGGAGCTGATTCAGGACAGACTGGCGAAAAAAGAACAGATTATGCTGTTTTTGAACCGCAGGGGATATGCCGGATTTATTTCCTGCAGAAGCTGCGGACATGTGATGAAATGCCCTCACTGTGATGTTTCCCTGTCCCGGCACGGAAACGGCAGGCTGGTCTGCCACTACTGCGGATATGAGGAGGCAGAACGAAAGACCTGTCCGGAATGCGGCTCTCCCTATCTGATGGGATTTAAGGCCGGTACGGAAAAGATAGAGGAGCAGTTTCGTAAGGAGTTCGGAGACCTGCCCATTTTACGGATGGATAAGGACACCACGAGAAAAAAGGACAGCTACGATAAAATCCTGTCCGCTTTTATGGAGGAGAAGGCACAGGTACTTATCGGCACCCAGATGATTGTAAAGGGCCACGATTTTCCCAGAGTTACGCTGGTGGGAATACTGGCGGCGGATTTGTCTTTGGGGGTCAATGACTATCGGGCTGCGGAGCGGACCTTCCAGCTTTTGACTCAGGCGGCGGAAGGGCCGGAAGAGGCAGCCTTCCCGGGGAGGTGG
>JBNMJJ010000484.1:0-1234 GCA_050873745.1 Lachnospiraceae bacterium
ACTCATGACGTTCATATCTTCCGTTTCCAACTGCCTGATATACTCCAGATACTGGTCCGTAATCTCCACGATGGGAATATCGTAAATATCTATTTTATTTTTGTCGATTAAATGCAACAGCAGGTCCAGAGGTCCCTCAAACACCTGCAGCTTAACGGATAACGCCATCTTTCCCTCTCTTCTTTTCTGCAATGCCTTTTGGTATTTTACTAATTTTCCTTATTTTTGGCAAGAGTTCCTGCGGGACTTACGGTAAACAGAATCAGTTCCCCGGGATTAAAGATTCTTACCGGCAGCGTGTGGGTTCCCAGACCTCTGCTGAGAATCATGGCGGAACTGTCTTTTTTAAACAAGCCTCCGTCATATTTGGGAAAAAGAAGAAGGGTGGGAGAAATCACCCCTCCCAGCAAAGGAAGTCGCATGATTCCTCCATGGACATGACCGGACAAAACCAAATCCGCTCCCCACCGGGCATAGGTTTCAAAATAATCCGGATTATGGGCCAGAAGAATCTGGTACTTCTCCTCTTCGGCAGAACCCAGAGTTTCCTCCAGATAGGCCGTTTCCATAGGAGGAATTTTAAAATGCCGGTAGTAGCTCCAGTCCAGTTCCAGTCCCGTAACCGCAAACTCCTCCCCCAAAGACCTTCCTTCATTCCACAGCATACCAATCCCCAGCTCTGCCAGCTTCTTTTCATAGTCAGCGGCAGCGTCTCCATAGCATTCCGGCCAGGCATAAAGCCTGCTTTCATGATTTCCCACTCCATAAAAAACGGGATATTTTTCGGAAAGCCGTTTCATCAGCTTAAGTGCATGGTCGTAATGGCAGCCCTTCTTTGCCGTCATCATATCTCCTGCCATAAAAACAGCCTCCGGCTGCCATTCCTCAATTTTAGCAAGCAAAGGGGCATTTTGTGCCCCAAAGCTCTTATCGTGCAAATCTGCAAGCAGGACGAAGCGATGGGTATGTTGCACTTTTTCACTGGTCAGTTCATAAGTCACCACCTTAAACCGGTTACCGTCAACTATCATCACTACCAAAAAAAAGCAGCCCAGAAAAACAACCGCACCTGCAAGCCATATAAGCCAATTTTCCAATGTTTCTTCTCCTTTCGGATTTTGCTTCGAGTAAAATATCTATTTATCTTATCACATCTTCACCGTTCCTAAAAGCCATTTTCCAAACCCCCGGCGGAAGGTATCCTTTAAGCCTGCTTTCTCTACTCCTTCATCGG
>JBNMJJ010000485.1:0-1205 GCA_050873745.1 Lachnospiraceae bacterium
AAGGCTCACAGCAGAGGCTGTTTCGCCAATAACTTCTAATCTCACACTGGAGAATGCCCTGGAAAGGGCATTCTCCCTGTAGAGTTTGGAGACAGTGAAAAGAGAACTTCTAAGGTTTATGAAGGGGCTACAGCACTGTGAAAAAAAACGCTGCACGGGAAAACCTGTGCAGCGTTTTTATAGTTTAATCAGATAATTTCCTATTACCTTAACTCCTTCGTTGACTACCATAAAAGCCTGGGGGTCGTATTCTTTAACGATATGCTTTAAATGCCGGGCTTCGTATTTGGAAAGAAGAATGTATAGTACCTTACTGTTTTGCTTGGTATAGGCGCCTGTTGAGTCCCATATGGTAATTCCCCGGCCCAGCTCATGGAAGATAACGTCACTTAATTCTTTAGGGTCTTTCTGGGTAATAATGGTTACTTCAACGTTGATATTCTGGTCGTGTGACCTGTCCATCGATATAGAGTAGACAGAGGCGTAAATCAGAGAATAAATTACGGTTCGAACATCGAATAAAAGAAAACAGATGGAATATAAAACGATGTTCACCAGAAGGTTGACCTGGCCGACGCTGAAATTTTTACGAAGCCTAATCATCAGCATGCCTACAATGTCCATCCCGCCGCCGGAGCCTCCCATTTTTAACATGGTGCCCACTCCAAAGCCGGCAATCAGGCCGCCGATAATGCTGGCACCAAGAATGTCCTCGGAAAGAAGAGGAGCGGCGGGAATGGGGATGAGGGACAGGGCAAGGGTAATCCAGGTAACGCAGATTAAGGTTTTAAAGAAAAAACGCTTGCCGATTTTATTAAAGGAAAGAATAAAAATGGGAATATTAATTAAGTAATAAATTAAGCCGGTAATATTGAAATTGTGAAGGGGAAGATGTAAATAATCTACCAGAAAATGATAAAAAAGCTGGCAAAATCCCATAACACCGCCATTATAAAGGTGGCAGGGAACGATAAACAGGTTGATACTGGCAGCATAAAGAGTTGCACCAACGAGAGCTCTGAGTAATTTGTAGGTTTCGTGTTTCTTTTCTTCCAGGGTCATAGCAGATAATGCGGACATGAAATCACCTCGTATTATAAAGTAGTAGTATTTATAGTCCCTCTCCAAGGACTGTATGCTATAATATTGGAGATACTGTGGATTGTTTTTATCACCTACCACTCAGATGGTTTAAGTGAGGCTAC
>JBNMJJ010000486.1:0-1205 GCA_050873745.1 Lachnospiraceae bacterium
GCATAAAATAAGGAAAATAGAAAGGGAAAAAAGGAAAAACAGGAAAGAAAAAGGGGCTTTTTGGCCCCTTAACATCCTTTCTTACCATTTTATATCCAGAACAGGTCAAGACACCTGAAAACACACCAGTAAAAATCGATTGCGGGAATGTTCTCCTTTAATTTCAGGTTTTCACTCTTCCACTCTTCCTGGTTAATCTGGTAAATAATTTTTCCCGCTGCCTGCCCCTGTTGAAGAGGCGCCTTAAGCCTGGCTTTTTCCACCTGTACAGACAGCTTTTCATCCGCTTTTAATAGCAGGCCGGGAATATCCACCGGATTTTCCCTTTCCAGAAAGGTATGTACCGCTTCTCCAATCCTTCCTCCCTGCCCATCCTGGACCCCGGCGGACAGAATCTCATTCCAGTCCATCTCCAGTTCCTTAAGAGAGTGAAACTGATAGGCCTTCAATCCATATTCCATCAATTTTCTGGCATCCTGCCACTTATAGGTCCGGTTTCCCGGCCATCCGCAGGCCAGCAGGGCAACGATATAGGTTCGCTCCCCCTGCCGCAGAGCCCCCACATAGCAGTAGCCCGCCTTTCCCGTAAAGCCGGTTTTTCCCGTAAGGGCTCCCTCCATCATTTGCAGAAAAGAGTTGTGGTTGCGGCAGCTAAAGCTGCGGGGTCCATTTTTCAGGGTTCCGTCCTCCCCTTCTATTTTATTGCAAAAGGAGTATGCCGGGGTTCTGGTTAATTGGAGAAAAGCTTCTCTTTGAGGTGAAAATTGAATGCAGTAGCGCATAAGAAGGGCCAGGTCCCGGGCCGTGGTTCCGTGCTCCTTTGTGATTTGCTCCCCTTTCTGGGTGGTAATGTTTTGTGTTGCATCCAGTCCGTTAGGGGTTAAAAAATAGGTGTTCTGACAGCCGATTTCCTTTGCTTTTTCGTTCATCTTCCGGGAAAATTCCTCACAGCTTCCCGCAATATGCTCTGCTATGGCCACTGCCGTATCGTTATGGGATTCCAACATCAGAGAATAGAGCAAATCCCCTAAAAGATACTGCTCTCCTTCCCGGATATTCAGTTGTACATCGGGCATGGTGGCGGCATAGGCGGAAACCTTCACCACATCCTCCGGTTTTCCTTCCTCCAGGGCCAGAATGCAGGTGAGAAGCTTGGTGGTGCTGGCATTGGCCAAAAACTCCTGTCCATTTTTTTCATACAGCAC
>JBNMJJ010000487.1:0-1163 GCA_050873745.1 Lachnospiraceae bacterium
ACTCTCTAACGACTTAACGTGTCATCTCCGTCTTACCCTAATAATCTAAAAAATGTTCAGGCAAGCAGCTCAGGTGGGAAATTCGTCATATATCTGAACTTGAGGAAACTTACAGCCAATGGATTCCTCTCTCTGTAAGAAGATATACTCCTACTTAACACCTTCATGGCTTTTTTCTTTTACTTTAATCATAATAGTGAATAATCCAAGCCATGTCAAGTCTTATTTTTCTCCGGTTTAGCTGCTTTCTAATCGATTTTAAACCGCCTTACTTCCGAAATCAGCTTCTCGGACATCCGTGAAAGTCGTTCAATAGAAGTTTTGTTTTCTCTGTTAGCATTCAACTGCTGGTCGGATGCTTCTTCCACAATCTGAGTCTCATGCAGAATTTCTCTGTTTAAAACATTAATATGGTCTACCGCATCCACAAGACCTTCATTTTCTCTTCCAATACTCTGCACATCGCCCATTATAGCTTCTATCTGCTCCAGTAATTCCTCAATCAGGCTCTGAATCTTCCTGAAAGAGGTATCTGCATCAGACACTACCTCTGTTCCGTGAGTAACCTCTTTGGTTCCCACCTCCATAGAGGATACGGCCTTTTCAGTGCTTTGCTGCATTTCTGTCACCAGTGAGGCAATCTTCTTGGTTGCTTCTCCTGATTCCTCCGCCAGCTTTCCTACTTCCTGGGCTACCACTGCAAAGCCTTTGCCCTGCTCACCGGCCCTGGCTGCTTCGATGGATGCGTTCAGTGCAAGCAAGTTCGTCTGGCTGGAAATATTGGCAATAGTATCCACAATTTCACCAATTTCCCTGGAATGCGTTCCTACCTCTTCGATAACCTCCGCAGTATGGGAAACAACCTCTTTAATCTGCTCCATCTGCTGCTTCACAGAGGCTATAACCTCATTACCGTTTTTAGCCGCTTTTACCGTTTCTTCTGCTGAAGCCGTAATTTCTTCAATACTTTCATTAACATGGGTGATGGCTGATGAAATTTCATTAGCGGAGCCCGCCATCTTATCTACAAAATCCACCTGCTCCCTGATTTCCCGGGTAACGTTTTTGATTGCTTCTGAAGATTCGTCGGCCTTGGTCATGGTCGCATGAACCTGCTGGCTGATTTCTTCTGAAAAAGCATCAATCTGATTTGCAGAGCCCAA
>JBNMJJ010000488.1:0-1153 GCA_050873745.1 Lachnospiraceae bacterium
CCTCCACCTTAACCGCCTCAAACCCGAAAGGGGTGTTTCCTCCCAGCCATCTTCCGCTGCGGGCCAGCATCATCATATTGTCTCTGACTCTCTCTCCTATCTGCTCTCTCTCCATTTGGGCAAGAACCCCGGAAAAGTAAAGCATGGCCTTGCCTATGGGGGTGGTGGTATCAAACCGCTCTTTGATGCTGATAAAGGAGGTATTTTCTTTTTCCAGCTTCTCCATCAGCATGGTCAAATCCAGAAGATTTCTTCCCAGCCGGTCCAGCTTATAGCACACCAGATAGTCAAAGTGTTCTTCCTCCATATCCTCAAGCATTTGGAGAAAGGCCGGGCGTTTCGTATTTTTTCCCGAAAAGCCTTCATCCACATACTCCCGAATTTGGGCCTTTGGGGGCAGGTGGAGTACATGGTCCAGGTATTCCTTGCACATCAGAATCTGGTTTTCCACACTTTCTCCCTTTCCCGTCCATTTTGATTTACGGCTGTAAATGGCAACGAGCATATTGCCTCCTGAAAAAATAATGCTGCTGTATTATCTTATGAAAAATAATACAACAGCTTTTTTTCAGATTATGTAGGAAAATTTGCTTATATGCTGCCCATAATTAAATTGAAAATATTGGTAGAGGTAGGGTCGTCATAATGGAGGCCGTCCACGATACGGCAGCCGTTTTCCTTCAGCCAGCTTTGGGTATCCACCCAGATTACGCCGGACAAGAGGCCCGGCATGGTATTGTTGAAGTTATCCACCTGTTCCTGGGTAACGTAAGGATTTTCCCACACCGGATTGACGGAAACGTAGTATACGACAGCCCCTCTGCCAGCCCATTCAGATGCCTTGGCATTCACTAGCTGTGCATAGTTTCTTACGTTTCCGGGGTCATTTACCCCAAGGCAGAAAACCACTTTTGTGCCATTACCCACTGCCGGGTCAGCCAGTACGATGGCCGTCTCGCTGAGCCACTTATAGCCCTTTCCGTTTTCGCATATCCAGGTGCAACCGCCGCCTCCTACTGCACTCTGCATCTGTACACAGCGAGAATCCCCAATCATAATGATGCCTCCCTGGGGGGCTGGATTGGGAGCAGGGGCACTGGGAGCGGCGGCAGGATTAGCCGTGTCAGCCCCGGTATTGGGAGCAGCAGGGTCA
>JBNMJJ010000489.1:0-1137 GCA_050873745.1 Lachnospiraceae bacterium
CCCTTTTACAGGTCTGTCAGCGGTTGGCCGGACAGAAGCGGAAGGTGCTTTACATTTCCGGAGAAGAGTCCTTAAAGTAGATTAAAATCCGGGCGCTGCGGATGGGGGAATTCAGCGATGATTTGCTGCTCCTTTGTGAAACGAATCTGGCGGTAATTGAAGAAACCGTTCGAAGGATTGAACCCCAGGCAGTGATTATTGATTCCATCCAGACCATGTATAACGAGAATGTGGGGGCGGCTCCCGGAAGTGTATCTCAGGTGAGGGAATCCACAGGCGTTTTATTGCAGTTGGCGAAGGGAACGGGAATTTCCATTTTTATTGTAGGCCATGTGACGAAGGAAGGAACGGTGGCAGGCCCCAGGGTGCTGGAGCATATGGTAGATACGGTACTGTACTTTGAAGGGGACAGGCATGCCTCCTATCGGATTTTAAGGGGAGTGAAGAACCGCTTTGGCTCCACCAATGAGATTGGTGTTTTTGAAATGCGCCAGGAAGGGCTGGTGGAGGTGAAGAATCCTTCTGAATTTATGCTGAACGGCAAGCCAGAGGGGGCCAGCGGGTCGGTGGTAGCCTGCTCTATGGAGGGAACCAGGCCGGTACTGATTGAGATTCAGGCACTGGTCTGCCATAGTAATTTTGGCATTCCCAGAAGGCAGGCTACAGGAACGGATTTTAACCGGCTGAATCTTTTGATGGCGGTTTTGGAAAAAAGAGTGGGGCTGCAGATTTCCTCCTCCGATGCCTATGTCAATATCGCCGGGGGAATGAGGATTCAGGAGCCTGCATTGGATTTAGGAATAGTCATGGCTCTGGTATCCAGCTACAAAAACCGCCCTCTGGAGGATAAGATGATGGTCTTTGGAGAGGTGGGCCTAAGCGGTGAGGTGCGTGCCGTCAGCATGGCAGCCCAGAGGGTTCAGGAGGCCAAAAAGCTGGGCTTTACCACCTGTGTGGTGCCCTCAGCCTGTATGGATGGGCTGGCAGGGATAAAGGGTATCAGGCTTGTTTCGGTGGCCTCGGTGCAGGATGCTATGGAGTTGATATAGGCTGGGCTTCAGGGATGCCTGCTATGGAGGGTAGAACATTGTGGCTGGGCTTCAGGGATGCCTGCTATGGAGGGTAGAACATTGTGGC
>JBNMJJ010000490.1:0-1103 GCA_050873745.1 Lachnospiraceae bacterium
AGCTTTGTCCAGGGAAAGCTTGGGCCTGGGAAGGTGGATGAGCTTTGCCAGGTGCTTAACTCCTTTAAAGGGGTTATGGAAAGCTATGGTGTGGAGGCCTACAAAGCCTATGGAACCAGTGCCATAAGAGAAATAAAAAACACCATGATTTTACTGGACCAGATTGAGCAGAGAACGGGAATCCGCATAGAAGTGTTAAGCAATTCGGAACAGCGGTTTTTGAATTACAAGGCAATAGCATCAAAGGGAGAAGAGTTTAATAGAATTATTGAAAAAGGGACTGCCATTCTGGACATTGGCGGCGGCAGCGTACAGATTTCCCTTTTTGCCAAAGACACCCTGATTGCTACCCAGAATATGCGTATCGGCGTGCTCCGGCTGGAGGAAAGAATAAGGGCTTTGGTCAGCAACAATGCCAAGTATGAAAGCCTTCTGGACGAGACGGTCAGCACCCAGCTTGCAGTCTTTAAAAAACTGTATTTAAAGGACAGGGAAATTGAAAATATCATTCTGGTAGACGACTATGTATCTTTCCTTATGCAGAAGTATGAGAAGGAGGGAAAAAATACGGCCCATTTAAGCTATGACCGGTTTAATGACTACCTGGGCCTGACCAGGCAGAATTCCCTTGTGGACCTGGCCAGAAAGCTTCGTGTTTCGGAAGAAAACATGGAACTGATGTTTATTTCCGCCGTAATCATCAGACGCTGCATGAAGGTAACGGGGGCAAAGCAGCTCTGGAGCCCGGGGGTGGTTTTATGCGATGGAATCGGGTTTGAATACGGGCAGAAAAAAGGGCTGTTGAAGGAAAATCATGATTTTGAACAGGATATTGTGGCCTGTGCCCTGAACATCAGCAAACGGTATATGGGAAACAAGAAGCGCAGTGAGACTCTGGAAAATATTGCCCTGAATATTTTTGACCATATGAAAAAGATTCATGGTCTGGGAAAACGGGAAAGACTTTTGCTGGTTCTTGCCACCATTCTCCACGACTGCGGTAAATACATCAGCATGAGTAATCTGGGAGAGTGCTCCTACAACATTATTCTTTCCACGGAGATTATCGGCCTTTCCCACGGGGAGAGGGAGATTGTGGCCAA
>JBNMJJ010000491.1:0-1090 GCA_050873745.1 Lachnospiraceae bacterium
GTAACCAGAGTGGGGCAGTTGGTAGCCAAGGAGGCTTCAAAAAGGCTGGGCGTTGACTTTGGCATTGTGGACCTTTCCCTTGCCCCCACACCGGCTATCGGCGACTCGGTAGCGGATATTCTTTGTGAGATGGGGCTGGAATATGCGGGAGCGCCGGGAACTACCGCTGCCCTGGCCCTGCTTAACGATCAGGTGAAAAAAGGAGGAGTGATGGCCTCTTCCTATGTAGGAGGCTTAAGCGGAGCCTTTATTCCCGTCAGTGAGGATCAGGGAATGATTAATGCGGTAACGGCAGGAGCGTTGACTCTGGAAAAGCTGGAGGCCATGACCTGTGTTTGCTCCGTAGGATTAGATATGATTGCCATTCCGGGAGAGACCAGAGCCACCACCATTTCCGGTATCATTGCAGATGAACTGGCTATCGGCATGATTAATCAGAAAACCACGGCCGTAAGAATCATTCCCGTAATCGGAAAAGGGGTAGGAGAAACGGTAGAATTCGGCGGACTTCTGGGATATGCGCCGATTATGCCGGTGAATGAATTTTCCTGTGATAAATTTATCAATCGGAGCGGAAGAATTCCGGCTCCCATACACAGCTTTAAAAACTAAAGGTACTTAAAGGAGGAAGAAGAAGTGAAGTGCAGAAGAACACCTATTGAAGCCAAGGCAGTGCAGTATAAGCCCGGTCAGGGCCTGGAGGACGGCTTCGAGTTTTGGGCGGACGTTGTGACCGCAGGCTGGATTGTTACGGATTTTCTGGTAAAAATCACCAGGGAGGACGGCAGTATCGTTTGTCCTTATATCCGCCACAGAAGGGGACGGACTTTCATCGGCGAAGGGGATTATATTATCCAGGAGGCCGACGGAACCAAGCATGTCTGCGGAGAAGATAAGTTCTTCAATCGTTTTGAAGAGGTGAAAGAATAATCATCAGCCAGGGAGAATGGGTAAGGAATGGGAAAAAGCATAGATGAGGTTTTCCAAAATTTAGATGCACTTTTTGCAGCAGGAAAAGCAGAACAGGTGGAAGATTATCTGACGGTCGTTTTGACTGAAGCCCTGCAGGCGGATGATGTGGGGATAGTGA
>JBNMJJ010000492.1:0-1081 GCA_050873745.1 Lachnospiraceae bacterium
CTGCCGCCTTACTTATCGTGCCGGATTTTATTCTTCAATCAGACCGATTCTTCGGATATGATTTTCTCCCTGGGAAAATTCCGTATTCAGAAATACTTCTACAATTTCCAGCGCCATGTTCTTTCCGGTTATGCCGCCGCCCAAAGCCAGAACATTTGCATCGTTATGAAGCCTGGTCATTTTAGCGCTGTAAGGGTCTGTACAAAGGGCTGCACGAACGCCCTTTACCTTGTTAGCCACTATAGAGATTCCGATTCCGGTGGTGCAAATCACGATTCCCCTGTCACATTCTCCACTGGCCACCGCTTGGGCTGCCGCCCGTCCAAAATGGGGATAATCGCAGGACGTCTTGTCGTAGCAGCCAAAATCCTGATAAGCCAGCCCCTGCTCATCCAAATATTCCATGACCGCTTTTTTCAAATCCAGACCACCGTGGTCACTGCCTAATGCTATCATATTTTCCCTCCCTTATATAGTTGAAAATTTTGTCAAACTTTGATTATCCGATGTCCCGCTGCTTTTACCAGACGGTTCATAATGGCCTGTCCCATTCCATATTCGATGAAGCTCTCGGAAAAAATAACCTCTACCTGCTCATCATCAAATTCCCGAAGTATCCGGTACAACCGTCTTGCAATGGCTTCCTCGTCTCTGCGTCTGCCCACGCTTTTAATGCTGTCCGCCCGATAGAAGGAGCGGGTCTCTTCCACGCAGATTACTCCGGTTTTCCTGCCTTCGGCTGCCGCTTTTTCCAGTTCCTGATTCATTCGTTCCACCGTTTTTTCCTGCTCTCCCTGTATGATGGTGAGCCGTCCCTTGGGCGCATAATGACGGTAGCGCATTCCCGGCGCTTTAGGTGGTTTCGTCCCTTTTTCATCCAAAGAGGCAGGGTCTGTTTCCACCGTTCCCAAAACTTTTTCCAGCATATCCAGTGTAATAAAGCCCGGGCGCAAGATGACAGGTATGTCAGAAGTCATATCCACAATGGTAGACTCCAGACCTATGGCACTATCTTCCCCTGCCAGAATCATTTCGATTCTTCCCTGTAAATCCTCAATAACGTATTCGGATGCGGTGGGGC
>JBNMJJ010000493.1:0-1074 GCA_050873745.1 Lachnospiraceae bacterium
CATCCGCCGGAGGCTCTAAGGAAACACCGAATTAATCAGTGCTTCCTTAGTAATAAATCAAAAAAGGCAGAAGGAGTTCAGGCAACGAATCCTTCTGCTTTTTGTTAAGGAAGCGGTGACTTAACCGGCTTACTCTTTGCTTACTTAGCAGGCTTCCTTAGTAGGCTCCCGGTTCGGCGATTCGGGTGACGCCCACATAAATATCGGAAATAGAATACCAGGTGGGAAAATCCACCGTGCCGCTTTGAGGAAGTTTAAAAATCTTCTGGAAGGCTTTTACCGCTTCAGCGGTGGCAGAGCCATAAATGCCATCGGCAGTAATGGAGGGAATGGCAGGGTAGTTTTGGGCAATCCGGTTAAGCTGTTCCTGCACCTGCTGAACCTTTGCGCCCGAAGAACCGATGGTAAGGGTATAGCCGGGCCAGGAGGAGGGAACGCCGCTGATGGTTTCGGCTTCATTGATGTACATATCGCTGCCAAAGTAGTAATGGATGATGTCAACGGCGCTGTAGCCGGAATCCCCCAGAGATTTGGAACCCCACTGACTTAATCCGTCGCAGGAGACCCGCTTTCCGTCGCAGTAGCCGGGAAGGATAGGCTGGCGTATGCCCGGACGGGAAAGAAAATTATTGAAAACCGTATCCACCAGATAGTCGATGTTTTCGTAAATATTGCGGTTGGGCATCCATTTCTGGTCGTAGGCGGTGCTGGAGGTAATGGTAAAATCGTAACCCCGCCCCCGGTAAAACTCTGTATACACCCGATTCATGGTAAAAGACATAATCACCAGGATGTTGGCGTAGATGGTGCTTTCCGGCCAGGTGGCATAGATTTCCGAACTGGCCACATTTTTAATATAGTCCTTGTACTTTACATAATAGTTGGTCGCACGAGAATCGGAGGGAGGGCCGTCATGAACCACGATATATTCCGGAATGACGATGCGGCTCAAGACGATTTCCCCGCTTTCGGCCATCGGTTTTACTTCCGGCTCTGGGATTTTGGGCGGATACTCCCCATAGAGAGTATGGGCGGGAATCACCGTGGAGTCGGGCCGTTGACCGGGAGCCAGAC
>JBNMJJ010000494.1:0-1043 GCA_050873745.1 Lachnospiraceae bacterium
ATGTTATAGTAGCCTGCTGCCTGCGGTTTTGTCAAGCTGGCAGGATAGACGAAAAACGACAGGGAATGTGCAAAAAGCACACCCCCTGCCAGGAAAGTTCGGAATTACATATTGAATTATACGGGATAAGCGGCATTTTTGGTATCTGCCTGGGTCATATCCACTTTTTCCTGCTGGGCCTGACGATATTTGAAGAAATCAGTAGCCACCTGGGGGAATAAAGCATAGGACAAAACGTCCTCATCCTGTTGTTTCCATTCCTTCATTTCCGCCTCCAGCTTATTCAATTCGTTTTCAATCAAATCAGCAGGACGGCAGGTAATTCTCTCTTCTCCGGGGATAACCTTCTGGATAATCTCTTCATTCATGGGTTTAACGGTCTGACCGTATTTGCCCCGAAGGATGTCCTTGGTCTGGTCCGTCGCCATTTTATATCTTTCACCCATAAGCACGTTGAATACTGCCTGAGTACCCACAATCTGGGATGAAGGGGTAACCAGCGGAGGCTCACCAAGGTCCTTACGCACCTCGGGAATCTCCTTTAACACGTCATAGTATCTGTCTTCCGCATTCTGTTCCTTCAACTGGCTTACCATGTTGGAAAGCATACCGCCGGGTACCTGATACAGCAACGTCTTAATGTCCACACCCATTACCTTGGGATTCAGCAGGCCGTTTGCCAGACACTCATCCCGGTAGGGCCTGAAGTAGTCGGCGATTTCCGCCAGCAGGTTCTGGTCGTAGCCTGAATCATAGGGAGTGCCCCTGAAGGTTTCTACCATAACCTCTGTTGCCGGCTGGGAGGTGCCGCCTGCAAAGGGTGATATTGCACAGTCGATAATATCCACTCCTGCCTCCACTGCCTTTAAGCAGGTCATGCTGGCTACGCCGGAGGTATAGTGGGTATGCAGCTCGATAGGCAGTCTGGTTACCTTCTTCATTTCGGTAATCAGTTCGCTCGCCTGATAAGGCACTAACAGTCCCGCCATATCCTTGATACAGATGGAGTCGGCTCCCATTTCCTCAACCTTCTTTGCCATATC
>JBNMJJ010000495.1:0-1039 GCA_050873745.1 Lachnospiraceae bacterium
TGGCTGCCAGCACAAAGGGAAGAAGAAAAGCAAGGGTTTCCTTTTTGCTTTTCGCAGAAAACAGGCTTCTCTCCTTCACTGTCGGCCCATAAAATAAAATCAGTGCGCTTAAGGAAAATAAAGCCATCTGGGGCCTGCAGCCAACCATAAGGGCCATACCCAGGGAGCCCAAAAACAAAGAAATACACCTGCCCTCCCTTTGGTTCAGGGCCCTGAGCCATCCCGCCAGCCCCAACAGGGTGAAGGCATTTCCGGCTAAAACCGGGATATTGTACAAATCCGGTCGGGCAATCATATAAATGTATTGGGAAAACCAGCACATGCCGACGGACAACAGTAGATAATGGATATAGGGCACTTTCCTGCCGTAACGCCTGACCATTTCCCCACAGAGAAAGAAGGATGCACAGACCAGCAAGGCATAGAAGGCAAAGCCTGCCAGATAATTGGGCAAATCCCTTCCGGTAATCAGGTAAAAAGGCAAATACAGCAAAAGCTCCGGAATTATGCCAAAATAAACATAATAACTGCCTTCATAATAGGCATAATCCATATTAAAGGGAATATCCTCTACCATAAGGGCAATGGTATCATAGGGATTTTCACTGTTTATCAGCCTCTCATCCGCTGAAAGAGGAAGAATTACCGTCCCCTGTTCCAGGGCCTTTGCCAGCTCCTGATACTGGCTGTGATGAGGCCAGGGGGCCTCTACACACTTGGGATTACTTCTGGCCAGCAACAGTCCTCCTGCGGTCAATAAAAGAATGGCAGCGAAGGTAATTCTCTGCTGCTTTTTATTTTTTTCCTCGTAATAAAAATGGTGAAGGGCAGATTCCTCCCGAAGCAGCCAAAAGAAGGCCATCAGGGAAAAAAGCAGGAGAAAACGAATCAGTTTAAACAAAAAGGCCCGGGCATCATTTACCGCAATCTGCCGAATACTGGCCCCGACTCCTTCCGGCACCTGAAGGCTGATTCCTATTTCCCCAACCTCTCCATAAGGATAGAGGTTAATGTATGCCGTATCCTCAAGCTCAGGGAA